>JAJBVW010000155.1 GCA_020866945.1 Oscillospiraceae bacterium | reverse complement strand
ATATAAATTTTGGTATCATCGAGCCATATGGCGAGCGCATCCGCGGCAAGCGGGAGCGGAATCTGAAAATCGCGGAGCGGGCTTTGGCCGAGCTGGATGAGCGCATAGGGCGCGCGGATTTTAAGGCGTAACGCCTGGAGAAGGAGGGACGCAAGGGATGAAGATAATACTGGACGCCATGGGCGGAGATAATGCTCCTGCCTCTGTGGTGGAAGGGGCAGTCCGCGCCAGCAAGGAGCTGGATGTAGACGTTGTTCTGGTAGGCCGGGAGGCGGAGATTGACCAGTGCCTCGCCGCCTGCGGCAGTGCAAGAGGAGAGCATATCCAGGTGGTGAACGCCACCGAGGTTGTTACGATGGAGGATGCCCCCAGCATGGCGACCCGCCGGAAAAAGGATTCCTCCATGACCGTGGCCCTGACGATGCTGAAAAACGGCGAGGGGGACGCGGTGGTATCCGCTGGAAGCACAGGCGCTTTGCTGACCGGTGCAACCCTGATTGTCAAGCGCATCCGGGGCATTCGTCGGGCCGCCATGGGGCCTGTCCTGCCAAATGGTGGCAAGGGCGTACTGCTTATGGACTGCGGCGCGAATGTGGATTGCACACCGGAATATCTGCTGCAATTTGCTTATATGGGTTCTTTTTACGCGGAGCGGCTCATGGGCTGTGAAAAGCCCCGTGTGGCTCTTTTGAACGTCGGCACAGAGGACACAAAGGGCGGTTCGCTGCAAAAGGAGAGCTTTGCTCTTCTGCGTGAGGCGGCGGACGCCGGGCGGATTAATTTCATCGGCAACGCCGAGGGCAGCGACCTGATGACGGGCCGCGTGGACGTGATGGTGACGGACGGATTTTCCGGCAACGTCATGCTGAAAACCGTGGAGGGCGCGGCGAAATTCATGTTCAGTCAGCTCAAAGGTGTGCTATATGCCAGCACGAAAAACAAGCTGGCGGCCCTGGCAATCAAAAAGGATCTTTCCGGCATGAAAGCCATGCTCGACCCCGCCGAGGTTGGCGGGACGGCTATGCTTGGCATTTCCAAGCCGGTGATCAAAGCACATGGAAGCTCGGACGGACGGGCCGTATTCAACGCCATCCGGCAGGCGGCAGCCTGTGCGGAGGCGGATGTGGCCGGCGCGATCGCGGCTAACATAGAATATATGAAAATCGAAAAGGAGACCTAAAACCCATGGTGTATGAGAAAATCGTAAGCATGATCTGCGAACAGTTCGGCATGGAGCCGGAGGAACTGAGTGAAAGTTCTACCTTCACGGAGGATCTTGGTATAGATTCCGTGGACGTGGTGGAGCTTGTTGTGGAGCTGGAGGCCGAGTTTGGTATGTCCGAGATCCCGGAGGAGGATCTTAAGAAGATGCATACCATCGGTGACCTGGCCGAGTATGTGCGCACTCACGCGGACGTCTGATGGAGCAGCTGGAACAGCGGCTTGGCTATAGCTTCTCAAATCGCGCCTATCTGGATACGGCGCTGACCCACAGCTCCTACGCCAACGAGCAGGGACACCAGCAAAGCAATGAGCGCCTGGAATTTCTGGGCGATTCTGTGCTGGGCTTCTGTGTGGCGAAGGCGCTGTGGCGGCTGTATCCTGATATGCCTGAGGGCGGACTGACCCGCCTGCGGGCGGAGCTGGTGTGCGAGGCGAGCCTGCACCATGTGGCGCTGACGCTGGGACTGGGGCTTTATATCCATCTTGGCAAAAATGAGGAATGCAACGGCGGGCGGGAGCGCACCTCCATCCTGGCCGACTGCGTGGAGGCCATTATTGCTGCCATCTACCTCGACGGGGGCATGGTGCCGGCAGAAGCGTTCATTGAGGAGTATATTCTCAAAGACCTGAGGGCCGGACATTATCCCTTTAGAACGGACTATAAAACCCAGCTCCAGGAGCTTTTGCAGCGAGAGGGAGGCGCTACCCCGGTCTATGCTATCGTGGCGGAGAGCGGCCCGGATCATAACAAGAGCTTCACCGCGAGCGTTACACTTCATGACGGCTCTCAGGTTCAGGGAGAGGGGAAAAGTAAAAAAGAGGCGGAGCAGATGGCTGCCAAGGCGGCGCTGCAAACGTTGGAGGACTGATGGCGAGAAGAAGCATCATTCCCATGTTCGTCCCGCATTTGGGCTGCCCGAACGACTGCGTATTTTGTGACCAAAAGCGCATCTCCGGCAGCCCTTCGCCTGTGTGCGGCGCGGATGTAGCCCATGCCCTTGAAATGGCTAAGACCAGAGGACAGCAGCGCGTGGAGCTTGCCTTTTACGGCGGGAGCTTCACCGCGATAGACAGGGGAACGCAGCGGGAGCTGCTGTCCGCCGCCGCGCCTTATCGCGCGGACGGAACAGTAGGGGCCGTGCGTCTGTCCACCAGGCCGGACGCCATTGATGAGGAAATTCTTGAATTTTTAAAATTCTGGGGCGTGCAGACCGTGGAGCTGGGCGCACAGTCCATGAATGATTGCGTACTGCTGGCGAGCGGGCGGGGCCATACGGCGGCGGAGACTGTCCGGGCTGCCGGACTTGTCAAGGCGTCGGGACTGAATCTGATACTACAGATGATGACCGGACTTCCTGTGTCAAGTCGGGAAACGGACGTCCAAACTGCCAGAGACATCATTGCCCTGAGGCCGGACGGCGTGCGGATATATCCAACGGTTATTGTGAAAAATACGGCCCTCGAGACTATGTGGCGGGCGGGGCTGTATCGGGAGCATACGGTGGAGGCGGCGGTAGCCGTCTGTGCAGACATTTTGCCGATGTTCCAGAAGGCAAATATCCCTGTTATTCGCCTGGGCTTAAACCCTACAGAGGAGCTTTCTCACGGCGGCGCGGTGGGCGGAGCCTATCACCCGGCTTTAGGGGAGCTTGTGCGATCGGAGGTGCTGCGCCGCAGGGCGGAGGCGCTGCTGCGGGAAGTTCCTGTCGGATCCTCTGTTGCTCTGGGGGTGGAGCCGAAGGCTGTGTCCGCTATGATCGGGCAGCATCGGCGCAATATCACGTCCCTTTGCGCTTCGCTGGGGCTTGCGGCACTGTCTGTTCACCCCGTGGAGGGAGTCGGTGATGAAATTATCATTGTTGACGTAAAGGGATAATCAGGGTATACTACATTTTGTATGCTTTCATTCGCGATACTACCAACAGAGGTGTAAGATTTGTATTTAAAGGCTCTTGAAATACAGGGCTTCAAGTCCTTCCCGGATAAGACAACCCTTGTTTTCGACAAGGATGTCACCATGATTGTGGGGC
>JAJBVW010000024.1:4508-16188 GCA_020866945.1 Oscillospiraceae bacterium | reverse complement strand
ACCCTGTTTTTGGGCAAATTGCCTCTTGACAAAGGTCATTACATATCAGGCAACCTCCTTATCTCCCGCCGGGAACGCGCCCCCGCCGGTTCATTTTCCTCCATGTCCATGGGCTTCACTTATATAGACACAAAAACGCAGCAAAATGTGACAGAGTGATAAATCGAATTGCGGCGAAAAACTTTTATTTTTCTCATATAAGTTTATAATACCATACTAAAACAGCTTTCTCAATCCAGAACCGTACCAACGCTGATTTTCCCGATTTTCCAATCGCTTTCCCTATATTTTCTTGTACAACATCCCCCAATTTGTTATAATAACCGTAACACAAACACATGGGGAGGCGCGGGAATGAAATTCATTCTGGATGATTTTGACAGCCATCAGGGAGCGGAGGCGCTGTTCGTTGACCGAATAGAGCCGAGGCGGGTATTCTGGGACGCCTATGAGGCGGCGGAGAAGTCTATGGAGGAGCCGGTGGTGCTGTGCTATTACGGCGTAGGCGGCGTGGGCAAATCCACTCTGAGCGCAAGGCTTATTAAGGAGCTGAAGGAGCAGCGCCCGGCGGCAAAATATGGGGCGCTGGATTTCGACTTCGTGGAGCGGCGGGAGCCGTATCGGGTCATGGCCCTGCTGAAAAAGCGGCTGGAGGACAGCTGGGGGTTCCAGTTCCCGCTATTCGAGGTGGCCTATTATACCTTCCTCATCCGTATGGGCGAGGAGGCGGAGCTGCGGGAGGCGCAGGCCGTGGTCAGCGGCAGCCCGGTACTGTCCATGCTGTGCGATGCGGCGGACATGATACCGGGGGCCAGCGCCGTGGCGGGCATCCTCAAGCTGGTAGACCAGGGAGTATCCCTGTTCCGCAGTCAGTTCGGGGAGCGGAAGCAGCTTCTGCGCCGGATGGAAACCATGGATATGCGCCTGCTGCGGGAGCAGCTTCCCATATGCTTCGCGTCGGATATGCGGGATAACCTGAAGGGAGAGCGCGAACCCTTCGTTCTGTGTCTGGACACCTATGAAAAGCTTGTGAACGAGTTGGCCGCCGTGGGCGATCCGCTGCAAAACGACCTGTGGCTTCGCGGCACCGGCGTGCTTATTCAGCGCACACCGGGGGTCATATGGGTCATTGGAGGCCGGGAGCGGCTGAAATGGCCGGAGCTGGACGGCCCCCAGTGGGACAGCGTGCTGCGGCAGTATCTGCTGGGTACGCTCAGCCAGGCGGATTCGGAGGAATTTCTCGCCGCCTCCGGCGTGAACGAAGCCGCCGTCCGGCGGCAGATATGGGAGCTGAGCGGCGGTCTGCCCGTCAGCCTGGATCTGTATGTGGAGCAATACCGGCGGGAGGGCGTCCTTCCTGACGGGACAGCCCCCGCCGCCCTCCACGAGCGGGTGGTGCGGTATATGTCCGACGAGGAAAAAAATGTGTTCTACCTGCTGGCCTGTCTGGGGCAGTGGACGCGCACCCAAGCCCTTGACGCCGCTGCCGCCGCCGGGGTGCCTCTCTCCCCCGTCCTGTATGACAAGCTGTGCGGCTTCTCCTTCGTGCTGACGGAGGATGGGGAAACCTATCACCTGCTGCGCCAGGTAGGGGAAACGCTGAAGCAGCACTGCCCGCCCGCCATCCGCCAGGCCCTGCTGGGAACGAATAAAGAGGAAACGGAGAAAAAGGAAGAGCGCGCCGCCCCGGTCATCACCCTGGAGAGCAGCCCGGAGGAATACGTTCGCCTGCACCTGGCCGGGATGGAATCAGAGGAGGCGTGTGTGGAGTGGTTGATGGAAATTCACCCAAGTTTACGTCATATGGCACAGGTGCAGGAAACAGAAACTTATTTTGCTATTCTTGATCCAATACGCCAGTGGGCCAGGAAAAATTATCCTGACAGCCCTTTGAGTGTCTGGACAGAGGAAAAAGATGCTTTCGGATTGTTCTACACAGGACAGGGAGAAAAGGCCGTCCCCATGCTGGAGGCTACGGTGAATGCCCTGCTGGGCATGAATAATATGGCTATACTGGATGCCGTCCTGGGCGATTATCGCGAGATTTGTTTAGAATGCTTAAACTGGCTGGATTTTCTGCCAGCAGGACGGAAGGGCTGGGAGCGATTTATTGCAGCAGAAAAGCCCCGCTATGCCAGACAATTGGCCAGAAATATGGAAATCCTTTGTAATTTTTCCGGCCAAGAGGACGAGGAGAAGCTCTGGAGCAATCGCCGTCAAGAGCTCGAATTCAGCACAGAAGCAGAGGAGGATGTAGAAGAGCCGCTTTCCGAACGGGAGAAATATTTGCGAGAACTGGAGCAGGAGGTTTCGCCGCTGTTGGAGCAGGAAGTGCTCTCTGACGAAGAGGCAAGCAGGTTGGATGCACTGACGCAAGAGGGTGTAACACTGAGCAGAACGATCTTCGGCAAAAGCAACCTTTATACTGTATTGTGGTGTATGTATCGCACGAATCTGCTTATGATGCTGGGTCGGAGCGAAGAGGCCATAGCGGAGTCCCATCGGTTGGAGGAGCTATGTAAGAAAGCCTACGGCTGGGATTGTGGAATCGTTGCCTGCCTTGGCGCGGATCGAATCTTTTCGGAGCTATTTTCAACCTCTGTAAGCCTTTCCTCCTGGCCGGAAAAAGCTGCAGAAATGCGAAAACTGAAAGCCGTGCAGGACAGGCATATGGGTAGCGGAGCTGAAAAATATATTCACCTTATGAGCCTTGCTGACACCATCGACTTCTCAGGAATGACAATGAAGCAATATCAGGAGCATTTGAGGACAGTAGCGGAGGACAATCCTATTGAGCGAGACACTGCCCTCAACATCCTAAGAATGTTATGGGAGGATTTGCCTTCCGACTGGGAAGATATTCCTATGGAAGATATTGCAAGCCAAGTAATGCTCCTTTCCACAGACGAACCCGCGGACGAACCCACAATCGAAGATGTTAACGAACCTCCGGACGATGACGAGATGACTGCGTCCGAATATATCATCTATCTGATGGAGAAATACCAGCCCAGAGATCTTTTCACCGTATTCACCGGCATCCCAGACAAAAAAATGAAAAACGCCCTCCGCACCTATGGGAATGGCCTGGAGCCGGATCAAATCTACGCCCTGTTCGACGCCACAGTGATGGGCAGCGCCAAAAGCGGCTTCCTTCTGGTCTCCTCCGGCATGGTGCTTCGCCTCGCCAATCAGACTACAGAGGTACTTTTGGAGGATATAGATTCCTTCGACGTGGATGGAATCTACCTTGTCCTTCAATCCACCGACGGCCTCCAGCTTCCTTTCCCCTGCGAAACTGCCGAGGCTGCCGCCAGTGTTTTGAACCCTCTGCTGGAAAACCGGAAGGCTATGGCAGAATAACAAAACCCACTATAAACGAGAACCAATAAAACAGCGAAACCGCCGCCCAACCGGGCGGCGGTTTGCATTTGGAAATTCTTTATTCCTCTATGTACCCAAGCTGCGCAAGCTGGGCGGTCAAGGCGTCCAAATCCCGCTCCACCTGGGCCAGCTCCGCGCCGGAAAAATGGGCGGTTATCCGGCGGGCCAGCTCCTTTTTCTCCAGGCCCCGCTCCAGGCCCTCCCAGGCCATGGCGGCGGTCTCGCTGATGGGACAGATGTCCCGCAGACCCTCCGGGGTCTTTTCCGCAATGTAAATCTCGTCCATGTCGTAGCGCAGGACGTATTGCTCCTTAATTTTCATTGGTCGTTCTCCTTTGTGCAGATAAAGCAGTGCCATTCCTGCTCCTGCCGATGCTCCTGTATTTGAAGCCCCGCTTCGGTCAGGGCGGCGGCGGTGTCGCTCTCCCGCCCGTCGATGATGCCGGAGCAGACGAACACCCCGTCCGACGCCAGAAGCGCCGGGACGAAGGGGGCCAGGGGAATAATCACGTCCGCCACGATGTTCGCGAGCACCAGGCCAAAGCCTGTTCCCAGCTTTTGCCGCAGGCGTCCGCTTGCCACCACGTCCCCCACATAAATCGTGAAGGCGTCCTCCACACCGTTTAAGGCGGCGTTGGCCCGGACGATGTCCGGGGCCTTTTCGTCCACGTCCGCCGCCGTCACCGGCCCGGCCCCCAGCACGGCGGCGGCAATGCCCAATATCCCGCTGCCGCAGCCCAGATCCAGCACCCGGCAGCCGGGGGCGGCATACCGCTCCACGGCGGCCAGACACAGCTTAGTGGTGGGATGGTCTCCCGTGCCGAACAGCAGGCCGGGGTCGAGCAGCACCGGGGTGCGGTCGCCGTCATAGTCCTGCCACTGGGGGACAATCACCAGCCGCTCCCCAATCTCGATGGGACGGTAATAGTCCCGCCAGTTGTTCTCCCAATCCGCATCGGAGACCTGGCGCACGGCGGGGGCCAGGCCCAGCTTTTCCATCTGGGCGATCATGGCCCGGCCCTCCTCGTCGTCGGAAAGCCACAGCTTCACCCGGCTGGCGCCGGAAAAGGACTGGGCCAGGTCATCGTCTACAAAATCCCAGTATTGGGTGTTGTTTTCCAGAAAGCTGTGAAAGTCCGCCTCGTCCTGAATGACGAAGCCCTCCGCCCCCAGGCCGGTCAGGGTGTCACACACCGCCTCCGGCTCCCCGTGGGCGTCAATGGAGATTTCAAGCCAGTCCATATCTGTTTACCTCGTTCGTTCCAGTTTGTCTTTTAGCGCAGCGCCTGCCATTTCCAGTCAATAATCTCCGGCATATCTATCCCATGCTTTGAGATATACTGCCGGTGCTCCACCAGCTTATCCTTCATCTGCTGGGCCAGGGCCGCGCTGCGGTTTCCGAGGCAGTCCAGGTTTTGCAGGGCGGTCAGGACAAGGTGGAAGCGGTCAATGTTATTCAGCACCCGCATATCAAAGGGGGTGGTGATGGTACCCTCCTCGATATAGCCCCGGACGTGGAGGTGCTTGTTCTTCCGGCGGTAGGTCAGCTCGTGTATCAGGCTGGGATAGCCGTGGAAGGCGAACACGATGGGGCGGTCGGTGGTGAACAGCATATCATAATCCCGGTCGGACAGGCCGTGGGGGTGCTGGGTGTCGGATTGCAGGCGCATTAAATCCACCACATTCACCACCCGGATTCTCAGCTCTGGGAAGGCGTTGTGCAAAATGGTAACGGCGGCCAGGGTCTCCAGGGTGGGCGTCTCCCCACAGCAGGCCATGATGATGTCCGGCTCCTGTCCCGCGTCGGTGGAGGCCCACTGCCAGATGCCGATGCCCTCCGTGCAGTGCTTCACCGCCTGTTCCATGGTGAGCCACTGGGGTCGGGGGTGCTTGGAGGCCACGATGACGTTTACATAATCTCTGCTCCGTATGCAGTGGTCGAATACGGACAGCAGGCAGTTTCCGTCGGGAGGCAGATACAGCCGCACCACGTCCGCCTTTTTGTTGGCCACATGGTCCAAAAAGCCAGGATCCTGGTGGGTGAAGCCGTTATGGTCCTGCTGCCAGACGTTGGAGGCCAGGACGAAGTTCAGGCTGGCAATCTTCTGCCGCCAGGGGAGCTGATGGCAGACCTTCAGCCACTTGGCGTGCTGGGAGACCATGCTGTCCACAATGCGGATAAACGCCTCATAGGAGTTGAAAAAGCCGTGGCGGCCCGTGAGCAGGTACCCCTCCAGCATACCCTCGCAGACGTGTTCGGACAGCATGGAGTCCATGATGCGCCCGTCCTGGGAGAGATACTCGTCCCCGTCGATGATGTCCGCGTTCCAGTCCCGGCCCGTCTCCTCAAAGGCCGCGCCCAGACGGTTGGACATGGTCTCGTCCGGGCCGAACACCCGGAAGTTCCGGCTCTCCCAGTTCAGGGCAAAGATGTCCCGAACGAAGGCGCCCAGGTACCGCATATCCTCCCCCTCCACCGCGCCGGGGGCGGGAACCTCCGCGCCGTAGTCCCGGAAATCCGGCAGGCGCAGATCCCGCAGCAGCAGGCCACCGTTTGCGTGGGGATTCGCGCCCATGCGGGCATTGCCCTTGGGGGGCAGATCCCGCAGCCGCTGGATGGGCGCGCCGCTGTCATCGAACAGCTCCTCCGGCCTGTAGGAGCGGAGCCAGCTCTCGATCTGGGCCAGATGTTCCGGCGTATCCGCCGGGATGGGCACCTGATGGGCGCGGAAGGTTCCCTCAACCTGCTGGCCGTCCACCACCGCCGGGCCTGTCCAGCCCTTTGGCGTGCGCAGCACGATCATGGGCCAGCGCACCCGGCTGCCGTCCCCGTTCCGGCGCGCCCGCTCCTGGGCGGTCAGGATGGACTCAATGGCTGTGTCCAAGGCCTCCGCCATGGCCCGGTGCATTTGGGCGGGATCGTCCCCCTCCACGAAAAGGGGCGTCCAGCCGCAGCCCCGGAAAAACTGCTCCAGCTCCTCGTGGGAGATGCGGGACAGCACAGTGGGGTTTGCGATTTTATAGCCGTTTAAGTGCAAAATCGGCAGCACCGCCCCGTCGGTGCGGGGATCGGTGAATTTATTGAGCTGCCAGCAGGTCGCCAGGGGGCCGGTCTCCGCCTCCCCGTCTCCCACCACGCAGGCGGCGATCAGGCCGGGGTTATCCGCCACCGCGCCAAAGGCGTGGGCCAGGGAATAGCCCAGCTCGCCCCCCTCATGAATGGAGCCGGGCGTCTCCGGGGCCACATGGGAGGGGATGCCGCCGGGGAAGGAGAATTGGCGGAACAGCTTCGCCATGCCCTCCTCGTCCTGGGTGATGTTGGGGTATACCTCGGTATAGCTGCCGTCCAGCCAGTCCTGAGCCACCATGGCGTTGCCCCCGTGGCCGGGGCCAGAGAGATAAATCATGTCCAGGTCATAGGCCCGGATGACACGGTTCAGATGGGTGTATATGAAGTTCTGGCCGGGAACGGTTCCCCAATGGCCCACGATTTTCTTTTTGAAGTCAGCCTCCTGCAATGGCCGCCGCAGCAGCGGGTCGTCCAGCAGATAAAGCTGCCCCGCGGACAGATAATTCGCCGCCCGCCAATACATATCCATGTTCTCCAGCATGGTCTCCGTAGGAGCAAATTCCTTGTGATAATTCATCGCGCACACCTCCGCCTGTTATGCTCTATAGTATACCGCACCAGGCGGATTTTATGACAGCTTCCGCCTGGGCGCGACAGCGGTCTCGCTCCCATGCCCGCGCGGGCATGGGAGCGAGAAAACAGCGTCATTCCTCGATGGCAGGCTCCACCGGCTCGTCGTCGGCAGGAATCTCCTCAGGGGCCTCTTCCGCAGGGATTTCCTCCCCGGCAGAAGGTTCCTCAAGAGGTGCTGCCTCCTCCGGGGCAGGCTCTTCCGGTTCTATGGAGATCTCTATATCCACGGGCACGTCCTCCTCGGCGGAAGTCTCCTCCTGTGGCTCCTCATCAGCGGGGATCTCTATCTCAATCTCCAGCCCCTCGTCCTCCTCGGCGGACTCGTCATCGGACAGATCCACCTCTATCTCCACCTCGATGTCAGGCTCCTCGTACTCCTCCTCCGGCTCCTGCGCGGCCGCCTCTGCCTCAGTCTGGTCAACAACGGTCTGGAAATCCGCCGCAGGCTCCTCCTCGCCCTTTTCCTTCAGCTGCTCGATCTCCTCCTCCATGGCGGCGATGGCCGCAAAGGACGCGGCAACAGACTGGCAGGCCGGGGCAAGCAGACCCTCCGGGTTCTCCTGATGGTTTTCGTAATACAGCCGGCCCATTTCCTCATAGGCCCGGCGGATGGCATCCTTTTCGCTGGCAATGTCCATATTCAGCTTGGCGACACGGCCTATCTGCTTTGTCTTGGACGCAAAGCTCTTGGCCGCCCCGGCGGCTTTGGTTGCAAAAACACCGGCTCTTCCCTTGAAATCGTTAAAATCGGACATGATATAAGCCTCCTTATAATGATTTTGTCGCGAAAAAAATCTTTGTGTTTTATGGGGGCCGTCCCCCTTTTATGGCTCCTGCTCTCCGTCGTCCTCCTGCTCCAGCAGCTCCTCATCCTCCGCACTGCCGAAAACAGCGTCCTCCATCTCCTGAATGACGTTTGTTCCCGGTGTCGGCGTCGGCATCTCGGTCTCCTGAACGGGAGCCTCCGCCTCGGCAGTCTCCGCCTCTCCGGCGGCCGCCAGGGTCACCTTATTCACCCATAGGTTTTCCGGCTTGCAGCGCCCGGAGCGGCGCATGACCACAAGAATAATCACCGAGGCCAGGAAGGTCAGGACAGCAAGCGCCTGGGAGACCCGGATGCCGGTATCGCCTATGTAAAGCGAATCCGTCCGCAGGCCCTCTATCCAGGAGCGGCCCAGACCGTACCAGGCCAGGTAATACAGAAAATACTGCCCGTCGAACTTCCGCTCCCTCTTTTTGGAGAGAATGTGCAGCAGCACAAAGCCCACGGCATTCCACAGGGATTCATAGAGGAAGGTGGGGTGGACATAGATAGTCTCCCCGTTCAGGGTCAGCCCCATACGGCAGAAGACGTCCGTCTCGTAGCCATAGGCCTCCCGGTTCATAAAATTCCCCCAGCGGCCTATGCTCTGGCCGATGAGAAGGCCGAAGCTTACCGTGTCCAGCACCGCCAGCGGAGATATTTTCTTCACCCGGCAGACCACCAGCACGGTGATCACCGCCGCGATGACGCCGCCGTATATGGCGAGGCCGCCCTCCCATATCTTGCAGGCGTCCCAGAAGGAGTGATAGTTTTCCAGGTTAAACAGCACATAGTATATCCTGGCGCCGATGATGGCAATGGGGACGGCGAACAGCAGATTGTCCGTCAGGTCGTCCTGGCTGATGCCAAACTCCCGGCACCGATGGAAGCAATAGGCCACCGCCAGCAGGAACCCACAGGCAATAATGACCCCATACCAATAGAAGGTGTGCCCGAAGAGCACAAAGGAGTTAGACGGACAAATGGACCAGTCCCCCAGAAAGGGGAAGGAAATAGACGCAGATGACATGACAGCTCAACCCTCCCTCGGTTTGATAACGGCCACGGCCATGGGCCGTCCGAGCATATGCACCTTCAGCCAGTTGGAAACGTCCTCACAGGTGATGGTGTTCAGAACAGAGGTCGTGTCCAGAGTCTGATACCCGGCGAAGCATCCCTCCGCCTGGACGACCGCCAGGGCGGAGAAATTATTCAGCGCCCGCACATGGCTGCCGATGGTGGCCCGCTTCTGCCGCTGGAACAGCGCAGGGTCAAGCCCCTCCGCGGCAATGCGCTCCAGCTCCCCGCGCAGCGCATCCAGCACGGCCTGCCAGTCCCGGCTCTCTCCGCCCAGGGACAAAACGCTCTCCCCTGCGGCCTGCTCGATGTTGTAGTCAAAGGTATCGTTCAGAAGGCCCTCCGCGTACAGCCGCAGATAGACCGGCGAGCTGCGCCCGCACAGGCACCGCAGAGCCAGCGCCCCGGTCAGCCGATCCCGCAGCTCCTCCTGTCCCCGGCCAAAGGGGCCGAGCTTCAGTCCCGCCAGAAACTGCGGCGCGGAGACCGCCATGACCCGCTCATGATATAGCCCCGCCGGCTCAAGGCCCTCCGCCGGGCCATAATCCCGTCCGGGTGGCTCGGAAGCCTCCGGCGGTAGAATCTCCAGCGCCAGGCGCTCCACCTGCTCTGGGTCTACGTCCCCCACCACGCACAGTGCCATATTGCAGGGATGGTAAAATACTTTGTGACAGGCGTATAAAACCTCCGGCGTGATCTCCTGGATGGACTCCACCGTGCCCGCCACGGAATCCCGCAGAGGGCTGGACGTGAACAGCAGCTCCATCAAATCCATATATATCGCATAATCCGGGCTGTCCTCGCACATACGTATCTCCTGCGCGATAATGCCCCGCTCCTTTTCCACGCTTTCAGCCGTGAAATAGGGCACGGACACGAAGGACAGCAGTGTTTTGAGGTTTTCCTCAAACTGCTCGGTACACTCAAAGTGATACGCGGTCATGGACGAGGATGTGAACGCATTAGGGCTTGCGCCTGTGGCGTTCAGCTTCATCAGCGCGTCCCCCTCCGGGGTGTCGAACATCTTGTGCTCCAGATAATGCGCGACGCCCGCCGGGGTGTCCACCGTCTGCCCGCCCAGGGTAAAGCGCCGGTCGGCCCCGCCGTAGTTCGTCGCGAACACCGCAAAGCGGCGGCTGAACCCCGGCTTTGGCAGCACGAAAATTTGCAGACCGTTGGGAAGCGTGCTCGTATATAATACCTCGCCGATAGAGGCGTATTCTGTCCTATTCATGCTCGTCCTCCTCATCCCGCAGGAAATACACCGCGTCGCACTCGATGCCGGACGCCGCCTTCACCACGTCCTCCAGCGTCACCATTTCCACCAGGGCGGCAAGCTCCTCCGGCCCGTAGTCCAGGCCCAGAAGATTCTGCCCCAGCCAGAAACCTTCCAGCTGGCCGGCGCTGTCCATGCTTCCCCGCAGGCCGCTCGCAAGGGACGCCTTCGCCGCGGCAAGCTCCTCCGGCGTGATATTCCCGTCCCGCACGTCCTGAAGCTGGCGGCTTATCTCCGCCAGGGCAGTGTCATAATTTGCCGGCTCGATGCCGCTGATGACATACATAAGCCCCTTGTATACATCCACCCCGGAGCTTGCAAAGTAGCATAGGCTCAGCTTCTCCCGCACGTTCATAAAGAGCTTCGAGGACACACTCCCGCCGAACACCGCGTTCATCACCTGGATGGCGGCCATATCCGGCTCCTCCATGCAGGCGCCGAGCCGATAGCCGATGGCAAGCTTTCCCTGCCCCACGGCCATGGGCTCCGTGTAAAAGCGCGTCTGCTCCTCCAGCGTATTCATGCGGATGTCCGTGCCGATGTCGAGGTCTATCTCTCCCCGGGGCAGGGTGTCCAGCGCCCGGGTCATTGCCTGGGCCACGCGGTCAAAATCCGCCGGGCCGCAGTAGAATATCTCCACCGGAGACGTTGCGAGAAGAGTCTTATACCGACGGGTCAGCGCGTCATAGCGGATATTCTCCACCGTGTCCTCCGTTCCCAGCACGTCCACAGCGTAGGCCTCCGTCTGGCACATAAGTTCCGTCAGCCGCAGGCGGCTGTAGCCAATCTTGTCGTTAATCTGGGCGCGGATGTCCTCGAGGAGCTTTTCCTTCTCGCTCTCCACATATTCGGGCCGAAGCAGACCGCCCCGGGTATTGGGAGCCAGAATGACCTCCCCCAGCAGCTCCGCCATCTGCTCCAGCGTGCCGCCCGCCGCGTCCTCCGGCAGATAGGCCCCGTCCACAAAATCGGCCCAGAAGCCGACGCACTGTATCTCGCCGCGCTTGCGAACGACCGGCTCCAGCCGCGCGCCGTAAAGGCTGTCCAGCTGCGCGGCCAGCGCGTCCATATCCGGGTAATGCACCGTCCCCCGGCGCAGAACGCTTGGAATGAGCGCGTTCATGGACGCGTCCTCCCGGCAGAGGCGGGTCAGGAAGCTGACGCTCATCAGCCCTGTCTTGAATTTATCGGTTTTCAGCCCCGTCAGGTATACCCCCGGCAGGATCTCTCTGCGCATCTGCTGCATTGCTCTTCTCCCTATGCGGCGAAACGCTCTCGCGCCGTCCCGCCCGATTTTTAATTTGTATTCATTATAACACACGGAGCCGCCCATGAAAATGTCATAATTGTAAAAAAATAAGCAGCCGTTTTTATTCTGCCCGGGTTTTGCGGATTAACAGCGCAAACGCCCCGCGGCGCTGCCTGTGAATGAACGCGG
>JAJBVW010000024.1:0-4498 GCA_020866945.1 Oscillospiraceae bacterium | reverse complement strand
GGGCCGTTAGCGTGGATGTGCCGGAGACATTTTTCATGTGATGGTCGTTTTTCCGTATTTCACCCGGATATGCCGACCGCAGACGTCGGCCTCGTAGCCCTCCCAGCCGGCGGGGAGCTTGGGGCTTACGGTCAGGCGGCCATTTTTTAAATGGATGCCCAGAAGGTCTTCCAGCACAATCCGGAAAAACCAGCCCGCCGCGCCGGTATACCAGCTCCAGTTTGCCTGGGCGTAGTGGTCGGCGTTTGTGGACACGTCTGCCGCAAGGACATACGGCTCCGCCTGCCACTGGGCGGCGGGGTGGCGGGCCGGCATGGTATTGAGGAGGATGGCGCTGCCCTCCTCCGTGAAGCCCTCCTGCAAGAGGGCGGAGGCCAGCCACAGCGCCCCATGGGTATACTGGCCGCCGTTTTCCCGGAAGCCGGGGCCGCAGGCGCGGATATAGCCGGGGTCGCGCCCCTCGTCCCCGAAGGGCGGGGCAAACAGCTTCGTGACGCCGTAGGCCGGGTCATACAGCCGCTCCACGCAGGCCATCAGCGCCGTGCGCACCCGCTCCCGCTCCGCCTGGGGGCAGAACGCCGCCCAGCTCTGGGCAATGGAGTCGATGGCGCAGGCGGGCGAGCCTACCGCCCCCAGGGGCGCGCCGTCCTGCCACCAGCCCCTGAGATACCAGCTCCCGTCCCAGGCGTGGCCTGCCGCCTGGGCGTATTTCGCGGTGGCCTGGGCGTATTGTTCGGAATCCTTCCGGCCCTGCTTTTTCATAAGCGCGGCCATGCGTCCGGCGGTGTGGACGAAAAACCAGGTCAGCCACACGCTCTCGCCGCCTACCTTGTCCATGCCGTCGTTCCAGTCCCCGGAGCCAGTCAGCAGCAGCCCATGGGGGCCGCTTCCCCGGCACAGGACGCAGTCCATGGCCCGGATGGCGTGCTCCAGGACGGTTCCCTCCGTTCCCGTGACGGCGGGGGTGAAGTACCTGTCCGACTCCTCCGGACGGAGGGCCGTTCCCTCCAGCCAGGGGGCCGTCCGCTGGCAGAGGGCCTGGTCGCCGGTCTTTTCCGTATACTCGCACAGCGCCCAGGGCAGCCACAGCAAATCGTCCGAGCAGCGCGTGCGCACGCCCTTCGGCCCCGCCGGGGTCTCATGCCACCAGTGCAGCACATCCCCCTCCCGGAACTGGCGGGCGCAGCAGAGCACGATATGCTCCCTTGCCCGCGCCGGGTCAATCACCAGCAGGTTCACCACGTCCTGCAGCTGGTCGCGGAAGCCATAGGCCCCGCCGCTCTGATAAATGCTCGTCCGGCCCAACACCCGGCAGGACAGGGCCTGATAGGCCGCCCAGCCATTCATCATGCGGTTTAAGTCCTCGTCCGGGGTCTTGACGCGCACCCGGCCCAGCGTGGTGCGCCAGCTGTCCCGCACCCGCAGAAGCTCCTGCGCCGCCCGATCCGGGTTCGCCAGGGTTTTCAGGGTATCCGCGCTCTCATAGCCGCAGGCGACCACGCTCACGCCGCCGCCCTTCCACAGCGCCCCGAAGCAGGGCCGCAGTCCCGGCCCGGTCACGCCGGTAAGGCGGCCCTCCAGCCAGGCGGCCTCATCCCCGGTGAAGCCGGAGAGCCTGGCGCTGAAGGCTGCACGGCAGGGATCGTTGGGAGAAAGGCTCCGGGGATTTTCCGCCGTGAGGCAGCCGTCCTCAAAGCCGGTAACGGTGCAGGCGGCGTCCATGGCCTCCGGCGCAAGCGCCAGGGGCAGATGCCAGCCGATATATGCCTGCGCCCCGCCCTCAATCAGCAGGATGCGGGCCTTATATCCCGCCGGGACAAAGGCGGTGACGGCGCACCCCTCCCGCTCCCAGCGGCTCCAGCCGAAGCCGTGTATCACCCGGCAGGGGGTCTGGCCATCCGCGAACAGGCTTTGGCGGCCCTGGGCGGTGACAAGCTCCAGGGTCTCCCCGCCCCGGGTGGCCGTGGGGTCGTTTTCCCAGGGATTCACGGGGCATTCTCTCGCGTTTTCCCGCCACATGAAGCCGGTGCCGCAGTCCGAGGCCAAAAAGCCGAATGCGCCGTTTGAGATAACATTGCACCAGGCCCTTGGAGGCAGGGGCGGCGTGTCGAAGGCCGCCGCGCCCCCGGTGAGCCAGGCGATAGACGGCGCGGCCTCCCCGCGCTCCGGCGCGGGACACAGGGCGGGCAGATGCACGCTCTCCCGCTCCCGGCGGGGTGACGGCAGCAGCGCCGACGCGGCGATGGTCTCGTTCCCGGCAAAGTGGACGCCGCCTCTGGCTCCCTCGAACCCGGCCAGCCCGTATTTTTCCAGAAACCGGCGCAGGGCCTCCGTGCCGGGACGGAGATAGGCTCCCTCCTCCCCGGTGTCTATGACCAAATCAGCCTTGACGCCGCAGGCGGCCAGCAGGGCATGGCGCTTTATCATCCGGCGGGCCTCGTCCGTATCCTTGTCCGCTCTGACGTACAGGATGGGCAGGTCGCCACTCAGTCCCTGCTTCCAGAGCGCTTCACGGGTGCAGTCCGCGTCCGCGCGGACGCGTGGCGCGCATAACGCGCCGCAGAGAGCAAAGGCCGCCCCGATGCCCTCCGCGCCCATGCCAAGAAGCGCCGCCATAGACGCGGCCATATCCGAGCCGCCCCCGGCCAGGATGCGCCGCGCCCCGGCCATGGCCTCCTCCCGGCTGCGGCCAAAGCACAGGCCCAGCGCCCCGCAGCCGCCCTCCGGCAGCGTGGCCTGAATGGTGACCGCGTCGGTCATCTGCCAGCCGGCACCTTTTGCAATCCGCAGCTCCACCGTGGCAGCCATGCACAGCCACACCTCCGGCAGACTGCCGCGCGCAAGCCGCCGCACCAGCACCGACCCGGAACGGCCCATCACCTCCAGCCCCAGCCGCCAGAAGGCGGGATGGGCGGCATAGTCCGATTCCCTGGTCAGCACCGGTTCAAAGCGTATCTCCAAGCGTCCGCCGCTCGGCCCGGTGACGCGGCGCAGCTCACCGCACTCTCCGGAGGCCGCCGCTATTGTAGTTGACATAACATTTTCTCCCTGTCGTGCCGTGAACGTAACGGCCCCGGCCTCATACCGCCAGGGGCGGAATACCGCCGCCCGCCGGGATGGGTTTAACGGAACGCCGTCCACGGAAAGGGCCAGGCCCTCCGGCCTATACATGAGAAGTCCCCCGGTCTGGGCCAGGCATCGCCCATCGTCGCACACCCGCAGGGAATAGACCCCGTTTGAAAGCGGCAGCCACGCGGGCGCGGCGGGATCCATGCCCCGGCCCTCCCAGGTGAACACAGGCCGCTCCTGGCGGCTCTCCGGCGGGCGGGTCACGGGGCTTCTGTCCCGGCGCAGCACGGCCCCGCCCAGCGGCACCCGCTCGGCCAGAAGCGGCTTATAGGCCGCGCAGGCAGGCTCCGCCATGAAATACTTCCGCATGACGCCGCCGGCAAGGCAGTTCGCCGCCGCGCAAAGGCTCATGCCCAGATGATGACTCATAAAGCAGGCCACAGGCTCCCCCTTCTTCCCCGTGCAGCCGGGGGTCATGTCCAGGGCCTCATAAAAGCCAAACTCCCCATACATCCCCATCCGCTTCAAACGGCGCAGGTTCTTCACCGCCGCCTTGGGATGCACGCACAGCGCCAGGAAGCTTGCGTAGGGGGCTATCACCAGCTCCCCGTCCATATCCCGGCGCAGAGCCAAAGCGCCCGTGCCATGGGCCTTATAGCGATAATCCATTCCCGCGTCCAGGGAGAAAAACGCGCTCTCCGAATTGCCCCAGGGGGCGTCCGCGTTCGCGCCACGCCGCCGCTGGGCGTAAAGGCAGAAGCGCCCGGTCTCCCACAGCATAGAGCCGTTCACCAGCGGCAGAAACAGCTCCGGCATTAAATACTCAAACATAGACCCCGACCAGCTCGCCAGGCCGCGCCATCCATCCAGAGACAGCCGCGCCCGGCTGAGCGCCTGCCAGTGGCGAAGGGGAACCTCTCCCCTGGCGCAGGCCAAAAAGCTTGTAAGCCGCGCCTCCGAGGCCATCAGGTCATAATGGCCGGGAGAAACGGTCTCCGACGCCGGGTCAATGCCAATGCGGAACAGCCGCCGCTTTTCGTCGTACAGCGCCCCCAGCTCCATATTCGCCGCCAGCGTACCGGCCCGCTCCGCCAAATCCGGGCGGCCATGGGCCTTCAGGCCGTGGGACAGGCAGACAAGGCTTGCGCACAGGTTCCCGCTGTCCACAGTGGACACATAGGCCGGCTGCAAGGGGGCGCAGGTGCCGGTATCGTACCAGTTATACAGATGGCCCCGCCACTTGGGCAGACGCTCGATAGTTGACATAATCCGTTCAATCAGCGCCATAGCCTCCGTCTCCGGGGCCAGGCCCAGCTCCGCCGCCGCCAGGGCGGAGGCCAGGGCCATGCCGATGTTGGTGGGGGAGGTGCGCCGGGCCGCGCCCTTGGGCGGCTGCACCTGCACATTATCCGGGGGCAGCCAGTGGTTT
>JAJBVW010000031.1 GCA_020866945.1 Oscillospiraceae bacterium | reverse complement strand
TATCATGGGAGGTGGCAAACCATGCGAATGAGAAACAAGAAAAACCTTATCCCCCGGATGGAGCGGTGCGCGGCGGTGCAGGTGTTCCAGCCGGAGGAGCTGCGGGGCCAGTGGGCCGGACTTCTCCCCGGCTGCCGGGAGGTGCGGGCGGAGATGGGCTGCGGCAAGGGCCGGTTCACCGCCGCCACCGCCCAGGCCGCGCCGGAGGCGCTGCTGGTGGCGCTGGAAAAGGTTCCCAACGCCATGGTCACGGCCATGGAGCGGGTGTGCGCTGAGAAAATAGAAAACGTCCGCTTTATCGACACAGACGTGCTGAACATCCCCTCCATCTTCGCGCCGGGGGAGGCGTCGGTCATCTATATCAATTTCCCCGACCCCTGGCCCCGGAAGAAGGAGGCCAAGCACCGCCTGACCGCGCCGAAGTTTCTCGCGATGTACTGGGACATTCTGCCCGTAGGCGGGCGCATCGAATATAAGACCGACCAGGCGTGGCTTTTCGACTGGAGCCTGGAGCAGTTCGCCTTCATGGGCTACGAGTTGGAGGAGGTCACGCACGACCTGCACCAGAACGGCCCCGCCGGCATCATGACCGACTATGAGTGCCGGTTTTATGAGCAGGGCGTCCCCATCTGCCGGTGCGTGGCATATAAACGGGAGGACAGACCCGCCACCCCCGTCCCGGAGAAAAAGCCCGCGCCGGAGGCTCCATGACGGAGGAGCGGCGCTATCTCGAGGCGGCGGATATGCTGCGGGTGGTCTGCATCGGGCTTGTCGCCTGGTATCACATCTGGCAGCAGAGCTGGCTCGACCCGGGGTTTTCCCTGGGTGGGGTGCGGGTGAATTTACAGCAGATGGTGCGCCATGGATACATGATGGTGGACGTGCTGCTTGTGCTGAGTGGCTTTCTGCTGGCCCTGCCCCACGCCAGAGCCGCCCAGGGCCGGAGCCTTGCGCCGAAGCCAGCGGTCTTTTACCTGAAGCGCTTCTGGCGGGTTGTGCCGTCCTATATGCTGTCCGTGGTGCTTATTTTGCTGCTGTGGGCCATCCCCGGCGGGGCCTACCCCACAGCCGGGGCCATGGTGAAGGATTTTCTGGCCCACATGACCTTCACCCACAATCTGTTTTTTGACCTTTACGCCTCCACCCCCTTGAACGGCGTGCTTTGGACGATGGCGGTGGAGGTACAGTTTTATATTCTGTTCCCCCTGCTGGCCCGGGCCTATCGGAAAAAGCCGGGCCATACCTGTCTGGGTATGTGTCTCGCGGCCTTCGCCTTCCGGGCGGCGGTCTACATCATGGAGGACAGCACCTTCTGGGTCAACCAGCTGCCCTGTATGCTGGATCTATACGCCTGCGGCATGGGGGCCGCCTGGCTGCTGGCCCGCTGGGAGACGCGGGACATATCCCCCCGCCTCCGGCGGCTTCTGGCGGCGGGGAGCGTGCTGTGCCTGCTGGTCATCCTGCAAATTATGTATGTGCAGACCACCGGCGACCATGCCCAGATGCGGCGGGAACAGCTATTATGGCGGCTGCCCCTGGGGCTTTTGAGCGGGACGCTTCTGGTGTGCGGCTGTCTGGGGCCACAGGGCTTCTGCCGCGCGGTGGGAAATCCCGCGACAAAATTCCTGGCCGGCATCTCCTATAACTATTATATATGGCATCAGTTTCTGGCCTGCCGCCTGAAGGACTGGCACATCCCCACGTATACCTCCCTCCTCCCCAATCAGGCCATGGAGCAGCCCTGGCAGACACAATATACAATTCTATGCTTCCTGGCCGCCGGGCTTGTGGCCGCCGCCGTTGTCACCTATCTATGGGAAAAGCCCTTGTACCGCCTGGGAACGAGGCATTTATAACGCATGGCAGGCGCAATGCCGCGTTAACCTTTATTATGCTTGACAAACCGAATCCTGCCGTGATAGCATGAGCCATAAAATCAATCGAACAGGCCGGCGGCTGTCCGCCGGGGCCGGGTCACGGACGTGACAGTGGACGCAGACATATAATGATCCACGGGACAACGCTTTCAAAAAACTGTCCCGTGGATTTTTCTGTCCCCATGGAGGAATTGAAATGAAGCAAGTTGGAAAAAATGACCCCCAGGCTATGCTGCCGGTGGTGATGCGGGTGTCCGCCGTGACGCTGACGGGAAATATCCTGCTCATGGTCATGAAGCTGCTGGCGGGGCTGCTGGGCCATTCTGGGGCCATGCTCTCCGACGCGGTACACACTGCCTCGGACGTTTTCAGCACCCTGATCGTCATGGTGGGGGTGCGCCTGTCCCAAAAGGCGGCGGACGCCGAGCACCCCTACGGCCACGAGCGGATGGAGTGCGCGGCGGCGATTCTGCTCGCGGGCATCCTGGCTCTCACCGGCCTGGGCCTCGGCTGGAACGGGCTGAACACCCTTATCGCCGGGGATTTTGACAGCCTGGAAACGCCGGGGTCGCTGGCCCTGGGGGCGGCGATTGTGTCCATTCGCGCCAAGGAGGGGATGTACCGCTACACCCGCCGCCACGCCCTGCGGGTCAATTCCACGGCGCTGATGGCGGATGCGTGGCACCACCGCTCGGACGCACTGTCCTCCATCGGGGCGCTTATCGGCGTGGGCGGCTCCATGCTGGGTCTGCCCTTCATGGACGCGGCGGCCAGCGTGGTCATATCCCTGTGCATTCTGAAAGCGGCCTGGGATATAGGCCGGGACGCCCTGGACAAAATGGTTGACCGCGCCTGCGACGAGCAGACGGAGGCGCAGATGCGCGCCTGCGCCCTGGCCCAGCCGGGCGTTCTGGCCATCGACCTTCTCCACACGCGGATGTTCGGCAGCCGGGTCTATGTGGAGATGGAGATACTGGCCGACGGCTCCATGCCCCTCCGCCAGGCCCACGCGATTGCCGAGGCCGTCCACCTGGCCCTAGAAACCGAGTTCCCCCAGGTGAAGCACGTCATGGTTCACGTAAACCCCACCGAGGAGGGCGGGTGAGATGCCCTATCGCCTCCCTGGAAAAAAGGTCTCACTGTGCATTATATTCAATCGCCCATTGTTCAAGGGCTTCCAGAACGGGAACAAACTTAATCCCAATGGGGGTAAGCGAGTACTCGACCCGCGGAGGGACTTCTCGATATACTTCTCTGTGAACAAGACCATATTGTTCAAGCGCTCTCAGCTCTTTTGTCAGGTTTGCCTCCGTAACATTGGGGAGCTTGCGCTTCAATTCACTGAAGCGCAGGGTCTGTTGACTTAGAAAATAGATAATAACCATTGTCCATTTGCCGTGTACTATTTTTTGCACCCCGGCAAGTGGACAATTTTCTATTGTATCGCTGTAATCCTTCATGGCCATCTCCTTTACTATCAAAAATGATAGTACCTATTAAAAAATAATGTACTTGCATAT
>JAJBVW010000033.1 GCA_020866945.1 Oscillospiraceae bacterium | reverse complement strand
CCGCCAAATCCTTTTGGGTCATGCCGTTGGCCTTTCGCAGCGCGGCGATAAAGGCTCCTATGGATTTCTGTCCCATTGTGTTTACCTCCTCAGGTGTCTTTTTTGTTCCTTACACCTGAAATTCTAACAATATGTCAGCGAGATTACCACCCAACAGGCCGGGAATCACTCTCGGATTCCGAGAATTTGCGCCTCCCGGCTCGTGATTTGCTCCATTTTCTTCCGCCGGAGGAGGAAAGCGGCCAGGCCCCCGTACAGAAGCACGCTCAGCAGCCGCTCCGGGCCATAGGAACCGATGGTCTCTATCACGGAGGTAGTCTCCCACAGGCCGGAGGAGACAAGGGCGGCAAAATCGTTCAGGCTGTGCAGGCATATCAGCACCCACAGATTGCCGCACCGGGCGTATATGGCCCCGAAGTAGACCCCCACGCCCACCGCCGCCAAGGCCTGCATGGCTCCCGCCAGCGGCGTGATGCCAGCGGTGAGGATATTAAACAGGTGTGTAAGCCCGAATACCGCCCCGGAAGCAATCGCCGTGAGCCAAACGCCCCTGGCCGAATCCCGACCAAAGCAGTCCGCCAGCACGTTCTGGATTAACCCCCGAAACAGCAGTTCCTCCGAAAAGCCTACGGCAAACATGGAAAAGGCAAAGCCCAAAATCGTTTCAATCGGCTGAATCGTGCCGCTGGCAGCGCCTTCCGCAATGCCTGCAATCAGCAAGTACAAAATCATAAAGGCCAGAAAACCCCCGGCCTTTATGCCACTCCAAAAGCCCTCTCCACCGTCTTTCAGAATATGGGCTTTTTTCAGGCCCCATAGGGCCAGAATCGTAAGGCCCGCCAGAAGCATATTCAGTATCCCGCTAGCCCAATAGGAGCCGCTCCCGCCGGGAAACAGCAGGTAATAGCCCAGCCCCAGCAGCCAGCCAACAATCACAAAGGCCACCGCCGCAACCACACAAAACAGACAGGACAGAAGTTTGTTCTTTTTCATGGCCGTCCTCCAAATATCTCTATACTGCGGGGTAAATCCCCCTTTATCGTTATTTTACCGGCATACGCCCCACCTGTCAACCGCGCCCGCCGCATAATCCCCCGCCTACTGCGCATATACATGGAGCAGGAAAGCAAGGGGAGTGGTATGCTATGCGCGAGGATATTCATGAACGGGCCAGACGGTTGGCGCTATACATCGTAGAAAACAACGCCACCGTCCGCGACGCCGCCCAGCACTTTTCCGTGTCCAAGTCTACGGTACATAAGGATCTAACCGAACGCCTGCGGGGGATTGATCATGCTCTTTATGCCCAGGCGCGGGCAGTGTTGGAGCAGAATAAGGCCGAGCGGCATCTCCGGGGCGGAGAGGCAACCCGGCGAAAATACAAGGGAACGAACTAGGGCCTGTCTGAAAACTTTGGCACACCCAGACGGCAGCGCCGTTTCAAGCAAGCCCTAAAATATTATCCGATAAAAAGTGTTCTTTTTATCGGATAATCATTTTTATATAAATCTTTTTTCAGCCTCTTGTTGCAGCTTATGCAAATGGGCAAGGTCTATTTTCTCCCCGTTCTCTATGGCAACCTCGAGCAGCAGCTCCAGAAAATCATCGGACAGGTCAGAAAAATCATCCATATTATTGATGAGATCCACCAGCTCCGCTGTCTCTCCATCGGTCAGTCCATCTATGACGCTCGGCAAGTCGTCATCGGGAGACAGCATATCCTCTAGAATCGCTGACTCCTACTCCATCAGCATATCATAATAATCGGTATCCTTGTTTTCATACAGAACGGTTTTGATACCCGACCGCCGTCCCAGAGGAGCGCATATCCGATAGGCCCGCTCCGTGACGGTGATGATTTGCAGCGGCCTGCCGTGCGCCAGGAAAAGCTGTATCATGTCATCCAGCAGCTGCCTATCGCTTCCCTCTCCCGGCCGGCACATATTCACATATGGCTCGTCCCCTGCCAACGCCAGGCTCATCAATGGGAAAAACAGCGCATTATCATCGCTATCATCCTCATCGTTGATTGGCACGGGGATATTAAACACATCAACCAGCCATGTGCCGCTGGTTTTCTTCATGCGTCTGAGCTTTTCAGCCATCACTTCATTATAGCCCGTGACCTCCGGCAGCAGCGGGGAATCAGGCAGGCTGTGGACGCCCAGCCGGTATTTTCCCTCCGGCGCCCACTCTATCAGGGGAACAAGCGTATCCGGCTCCAACCCCGGTTGAAACCCAAGAGATTTTTTCGTTTCCTGCTCCAATAGCTCGCTGAGCCACAGGCAGGCGTCCAGTGCCTCCGCCAGATGGCGCTTGCAGTCCTCGTCCTCCCCATCCTTCAGCGAACGCGGCACATAGCCGGGATAGGCGCAGACAAACTTGGGCCAGCCGCTTCGGCCCCGCGGTGTCGATCTCCCATGGGCAGCGCAGTATTCCCGCACCTCCCGGATTTCCTCGTCCGTCAAATCATAACTTGCCATGAGCTGACAGCCCACAAGGTTTTCATTGATGGTTGCCTGTATTTTCGCTATGGGCATATCAACAATTTCGTAAGTGTGGACAATCTCACGCAGGCCGGAAAGGCCCTCCGCCCCCGGGTATACCAACAGACAGCCGCTGAGAGACCGCGCATTGTCAAAGCCGCAGTAGCCTATCGTCCCGTCGCTGTGCTTCATCGCGAACAGGTTATCCTCTTCCAGTTTTTTCCATAGCTTCGTCTGCTGAAAGGCGAACGCCTTGTCGTATAGTTCCTCTCTCAGCTTATCCACAGCGCGGCCCCCTTTTGGGTGTGGTTTTTTAAGACAGGAGAACCTTGTCGCTGTCCATGCTGCCGCCCAGGGCGGCGAATTTTTCCAGCAGATCCTCCCGAGTCAGCTTGCTCTTTTCCTCCCCGGAAATATCAAGAATGATACGCCCCTCATCCATCATAATGAGACGGTTGCCGTGGGCGATAGCGTCCCGCATATTGTGCGTCACCATGAAGGCGGTCAGGTGATTTTCCCGAATCACCGCGTCCGTGGTGTTGAGAACCTTCTCCGCCGTTTTAGGGTCAAGGGCAGCGGTATGCTCGTCCAGCAGGAGCAGCTTCGGCTTTTTCAGCGTGGCCATCAGAAGGGTCAAAGCCTGGCGCTGACCGCCGGAGAGAAGCCCCACGCGGACGGTCATGCGATCCTCCAGCCCGAGATTCAGGGTTTTCAGAAGCTCCCGGAATTCCTCCTGCTCCTTTTTGGTGATGCCTCGGCGAAGGGTGCGCTTCTCTCCCCGGCGCTTTGCCAGGGCCAGGTTTTCCTGAATCTCCATGGTGGCGGTGGTGCCGGTCATGGGGTCCTGGAACACGCGGCCAAGGTATTTGGCCCGCTTATGCTCCGGCAGGCTGGTCACGTCCTCTCCATCAATGATGATAGAGCCGGAGTCAATGGGCCACACGCCCGCAATGGCGTTCAGGCAGGTGGACTTTCCCGCGCCGTTGGAACCGATGACGGTGACAAAATCCCCTTCGTTCAGCGTAAGGCTCACGCCGTTTAAGGCCCGTTTCTCGTTCACGGTGCCGGGGTTAAAGGTCTTGTATATATCCCGAAGCTCAAGCATTGGCGTCTACCTCCTTCTTGGCAGAGGTGAAATATTTTTCCTTCCAGTGCGGAACGGCCAGGAACACCGCCACAATCAAAGCGGACAGCAGCTTCAAATCGGAGGAGTTCAGCCCCAGCCAGAGCACCACCTGAATGACCAGGTAATAGATGATGGCGCCGAAGGCCACGCCCAGCAGCTTCAAAGCAAAGTTATGGAATATCCTGCCGAAGATAACGTCTCCGATGATAACGGCGGCCAAACCGATAACGATAGCGCCGCGGCCCATATTCACATCCGCAAAGCCCTGATACTGCGCATACAGCGCGGAGGCAAGGGCTACAATGCCGTTGGAAATCATCAGACCCAGAACCTTGTTGAAATTGGTGTTGATGCCCTGGGCGCGGCTCATGCTCTCGTTCGCGCCGGTGGCCCGCAGGGAGCAGCCAAGCTCCGTGCCGAAAAACCAATACATAACAAGAATAAGCACCACCAGGAAGATAAGGCTCGCAAAAATGGGGTTATTCAGCGCCAGTGAGCGCACATACCGCAGCGACACCAGCAGGTTGTATTTATCCACACTGACGGCCACGTTGCTGGCCGTTCCGGCAGAGGTACCGATGCCCAGGATGCGGAGGTTTATGGAATACAGGCCCAGCTGCGTCAGAATACCAGCCAGAATAACGGGAATCCCCATGAAAGTATGGAAAATACCTGTCACCAGACCCGCCAGCACGCCCGCCAAAAAGGCGCACAGCATGGCGACCCCAACGGAATAGCCGTTGGTTATCATAATGACGCAGACCGCGCCGCCCGTGGCCATGGTGCCGTCCACAGACAGGTCGGCCATATCCAGAATTTTGTAAGTAATGTAAACGCCGATGGCCATAATGCCCCAGATGATGCCTTGGGCGCACGCCCCCGGCAGGGCGTTGAGCAAGGATGTTATGCTCATACCAATCAACCTCCAACAATAAAAATGCGCACAAACGCACCTCCAGCGCACCCGGTCGGTTTCTGCGCATAGATGATTTTATTATAACAAAAAACAACGGGAAAAGGAATACCCTTTCCCCGTTGTTTTTTTAGATTTTTATGCCTTTGGTTAAGGTTTCTTATTACTCCTCAACCACATAGGCTTCATATTCATCGGTGACGGTGATGCCAAGCTCCTCGCAGCGGTCAGCCATATACATCTTGGTCACTTCAGGAGCGCTCTGCACCTCCATGGTGGTGATGTCAGCGCCGTTGACCAGGATCTCATAAGCCATCTCGCCGGCGATGTAGCCGATGTCATAGTAGCTGATGGACAGGGTAGCGATGCCGCAGCCGCTCATAATGCCGCTCTCGCCAGCAACAACAGGCACACCAGCCACGGAGGTCACATTGTAGATAGCCTCAGTGTTGGCGGCGGCGGTGTTGTCGGTGGGAACAAACAGCACGTCGCAGTTGTCGCAGGCGTTCTGGGTGACGGAGGCAATGTCGTTGGAGTCAGCGAAGGTGTACTCGGAGACAGTGTAGCCCAGCTCTTCCAGGTAGCCGGTGATAACGGTGGACTGATAGACGGAGTTCGGCTCAGCAGAGCAATAGAGGATGCCCACGTTGGGGTACTCCTCCGCCGGGCAAAGCTCGGCAATCATGTTGGCCTGCTCAGACAGCGGGGCCAGGTCGGAGGTGCCGGAGATGTTGGTGCCGGTAGCGCCGGTCCAGTCGTCAATGCCCAGCGCGGTGGCATAGTCAGTGACAGAGGTGCCCAGGATGGGGATGTCGCTGGTAGCAGCGGCAGCAGCCTGGAGAGCACTGGTGGCGTTCGCCAGAATCAGGTCAACGCCCTCGGAAACCAGGGAGTTCGCGATGGTGGCGCAGTTAGCGGTCTCGCCCTGAGCGTTCTGGAAGTCGAAGGTAACATTCTCCTCGCCCAGCAGCTCAATCAGCGCATCCTCAAAGCCCTGGGTGGCCAGATCCAGCGCGTCATGCTCAAGCTGCTGGATGATGCCGATGGTGTAATGGGTGGCCTCGGCGGTCTCCTCGACCTCCTCAGTCTCCTCTGCCTCGGCAGCCTCTTCGGTCTCCTCGGTCTCGGTGGTCGTGGTCTCTTCCTCGTCAGCATCCGTACTGTCAGAGGAGCTGCTGCACGCGGCCATGGAGAACACCATCACCAGCGCCAGCAGAAGCGCAAGAAATTTTTTCATCTTTGGTTTGTCCTTTCGTTTACATTTGCCGAATTTCACGGCAGACATACCACGACTGATTAGAAACCAGCCGTAATTTTCTCTATTTTATTTCTTTAAAGAACCGATGTCAATGTGCAGTTTCACTAAAAACAACACATTGACATCATAGAAAGTCACAACATATTGACTTTACAAAGGCTTTTCTTATTTCAGAACCACCTTGCGGTAGCTTTTTTTGCCCCGGCGGAGCAGAACGCCCTCCCGCAGCTTGGCCTCCGGCACAAGAAGGAACAGGTCTGTCACCTTCTCCCCGTCGCAGGTCACGCCCCCCTGGGAGATGTTCTGCCGGGCCTCGGAATTGGAGGCGCACAGTCTGGACTTCACCAGCAGCTGCTTGATGTCTATGCCGCCGTCCTTCAAATCATCTTGAGAAAGCTCCGTCACAGGCGCTTCCTCCCCGCCGCCGGAGCCGAACAGAGCGCGGGCGGCGGCCTGGGCCTTTTCCGCCTCCTCCTGGCCGTGAACCATCTTGGTCAGCTCATAGGCCAGTATCTCCTTGGCAGTGTTAATCTGCTGATCCTTCCAGGCAGCCATCTCCTCAATCTGCTCCAGGGGCAGGAAGGTCAGCATACGCAGGCAGTTTATAACGTCCGCATCTCCCACGTTCCGCCAGTACTGATAGAACTCATAGGGGCTGGTCTTGTTGGGGTCGAGCCATACCGCGTTTCCGGCAGTCTTGCCCATCTTGTTCCCTTGGGAATCGGTCAGCAGCGTCACCGTCAGGGCGTAGGCATCCTTCCCCAGCTTCCGACGGATAAGCTCCGTACCGCCAAGCATATTGCTCCACTGGTCGTTGCCGCCAAGCTGCATATTGCAGCCAAATTCCTGGAACATATGATAGAAATCGTAGGACTGCATAATCATGTAGTTAAATTCCAGGAAGGACAGGCCCCGCTCCATGCGGTTTTTGTAGCACTCAGCCCGGAGCATATTGTTCACGGAGAAGCAGGCCCCCACCTCCCGCAGCAGCTCCACATAGTTCAGATTCAGCAGCGAGTCGGCGTTATTGAGCATCATAGCCTGGCTGGGGCCGTCTCCGAAGTCGATGAATTTCGCCATCTGTCGGCGGAAGCACTCCGCGTTATAGTCGATGGTCTCTTTAGTCAGCATCTTGCGCATATCCGTCCGGCCGGAGGGGTCGCCAATCATGGTGGTGCCGCCGCCAATCAGGGCAATGGGCTTGTTGCCCGCAAGCTGCATCCGGCGCATCAGCGTCAGGGCCACGAAATGCCCCGCCGTCAGGCTGTCCGCCGTGCAGTCAAAGCCGATATAGAAAATAGCCTTGCCGTTGTTGATAAGCTCCTTGATTTCCGGCTCGTCCGTCACCTGGGCCACCAGACCGCGGGCGACCAGCTCGTCATATAGTGTCATTGGTCGTTCTCTCCTCGTTCTTATATAAAGATTATTGATGAATTAATAAGGTTTCTTTATTCAGTTTATACCATTATACTATTTTATTGGGCGGCCAAAGCTGATGGCTGTCCATGAGGCGGCGCAGTCCCTGTTTCATGGCATGGTCTCCTTTATTTTCTCCGCCGCCCGAAGCTGCTCCGCCGCAGCGGACAGGGTGCTGTCTGTAATGTTATCTCCACCGATGAGGCGGGCAAGCTCTCTCGCCCGGCCATCGCCGTCCAGCTCCTCCACGGTGGTATAGGTACGGCCCTTAGCCTCCCGCTTCTCGATGCAGTATTGCGCGTCCGCCATGGCCGCTATCTGGGGCAGATGGCTGATGCAAAGCACCTGCCTGTCCCGGCCCATGCGGGCCAGCTTCTCCCCTACCCGGCTGGCCGCCACGCCGGAGACGCCGGTGTCTATCTCGTCGAACACCGCTGTGGGAACCGGGTCGTTCTCTCCAAAAACGGTTTTCAGCGCCAGCATGATGCGGCTCAACTCACCGCCGGAGGCGATTTTGGCGATGCGGCCCGGCTTCTCCCCCGCGTTGGCGCTCATGCGAAAGCAGACGTTGTCCGCCCCCTTCGGCCCAAAGCCGGGGTCGCCGGAAAGCGGCTCCACGCTGGTCTCAAACCGGGCGGATGGCATGGAAAGCTCTTTCAGCTCCTGCTCCACGCGCTCGGCAAGCTCCTTCCCCGCCCGGACGCGTGCCTGGGTCAGCTTCTTCGCGGCGGCAATGCAGGCAGCCTTCAGCTCATCCCGCTTTTTATAGAGCTTTTCCAATGCCTCACCGCTGTATTCGATTTCCGCGAGACGCTCGGAGGATTCCTGATACAGGGCGATAAGCCCCGCCTCGTCCACAGCGGAAAACTTCCGTTCCAGCCTTCGCAGCTCGGCCAGACGGCCCTCCACCCGGTCAAACTCCGTCGGAGAGAAATCCAGGCCGTCCCGAACGTCGCGCACCCGCTCGGCGGCATCCTCCAGCAGACTGACGGCCTCCTGGAGCGCATCGTCCGCCGCCGCCAGCTCCTGGCTCCAGCCCCGCGCGCGGGCAAGCCAGCCCCGCGCCTGTCCTGCCAGGGTGACGGCGGAGCTTTCATCCCCGTAGAGGGCGGCAAAGGCCCCCTCCGTCGCCTCCCGGAGCTTTTCGCCGTTTCGCAGCAGGGCGGAGCGGCTTTCCAGCTCCGCCTCCTCCCCCGCTTTCAGGGAGGCCTTTTCCAGCTCCTGCACCCGATAGGCAAGGCTTTCCGCCAGACGGCGGCGCGTATCGTCGTCCAGAGAGAGGCGGGAAATCTCCCGTTCGTTCTCCTGGAAAGCGGCGTCTGCCGAACGATAGGCCGTCCGCTCCTTTTCCGCGCCGGAAAAGGAGTCAAGGTAATCAATATGGCGGCTCTCATCCAGCAGCTGACGGCCATCATTCTGGCCATGAATATCCACGAGATACCCGCCAAGCTGGCGGAGCTGGGCAGCTGTCACCGGCACGCCGTTCACGCGGCAGGAGCCGCGTCCGTCGGCGGAAACACTGCGCTGGATGATAAGCGTGTCCTCCTCCGGCTCGACGCCGTTTTCCGCGCACCAATCCTCTGCTCCCGCCGCGTCAAACACCGCGGCAGCCAAGCACTTATCCGCTCCGGTGCGCACCAGCTCCCGGCTTGTGCGGCCCCCGGTGACGGCATAAAGCGCGTCTATAATGATGGATTTTCCCGCGCCGGTCTCGCCGGTCAGCACGTTCAGCCCCTCGCGGAACTCCACGTCGGCCCGCTCCACCACCGCGATATTTTCAATGTGGAGACTTTTGAGCATGGCGAAGCCTCTTACCGATGGTAGGCCCGGCGAAGCTGGGTGCAAAGCCGCTCCGCGGACGCCGCGTTGCGCATGATGAGGATGCCGGTATCGTCTCCCGCCACAGTACCGAGGACGGCGTCCTCTCCCATGGCGTCCACTGCGCCGCAAACGGCGGAGGCCAGCCCCGGCAGTGTTTTGATGACAACGGTGTGAAGCGCATGGTCAAAGCCGATGCACCCTTCCCGGAATATCTCCTCCATGCGGCGGGCCTCGTCAGATGCCTCATCCTGCCCCGCCGGGGCATAGCGGTAGCGCCCCTCGGAGGAGACCTCCTTAATCAGCCGCAGCTCCTTGATGTCGCGGGATATGGTGGCCTGGGTGCTTTTCACACCGCGGCGCTCCAGCGCCTCCAAAAGCTGGCCCTGGGTCTCGATGTCCTCCTCGGCAATGATTTCCAGAATAACGCCCTGCCTGGCACTTTTCATGTCCTTCCTCCCAATTTTTCAAATGCTGTCTCATAAAAGCTCTTCGTGCCCAAATCGGCCATCAGCAGCTTGTGAGCCGATTTTCTCACTATGATTTGGTCGCCGCATTGCAGGTCGGTCATGCCCCGGCCGTCCACGGACAAAATGCCCCGGCGCTCCGGCCCCAGGTCAGAGGGTATCACCGTCACCACGCGCTCCGGCGTCAGGACAAAGGAGTGGGCGGCCAGCATATGCGCGCAGATAGGGGTCAGGATAATGGTCTCCGCCCCTGGCTCCACCAGCGGCCCTCCGGCGGACATGGAATAGGCTGTGGAGCCCGTGGGAGAGGATACGATGATGCCGTCCCCGGAAAAATCCAGTATCTGCTGCCCATCCCCCAGCGCGGCCAGGCGGATATTCTGCACCACGCCGGAGACCACCGCCTCATTCAGGCCGGTATCCGAAAAGACGGTCTCCCCGCCCCGGCGAATCTCCACATCCAGCATCATGCGGGGGACAAGCTCGAACCGGCCCGCCGCCGCCTGGAGCAGCAGCTCAATGCTCTCTCCGTCCAGCTCCGCCAGAAAGCCCTTGTGGCCCAGATTCACCCCCACCAGCGGCACCATATGCTCCATGATGAGAGGCGCGATGCGCAGGATCGTCCCGTCCCCGCCCAGGGTGACGAGAAGATCGGCTCCTTCCAGCGCCTCCCCCAGGGGTATCGGCGGAAAGAGACCGTCCTCCTCCCCATAGAGAGGGCTAACCGTCACCTGACAGCCTGCCTCCTCCAGCATGGTCTTGGCACGCAGGGTGCAGGAAAAATCCGCGTCCCGCTGAACATTGGGGCATAACACAATACGCTTCAACCTGCTCACTCCCGTCCGTTATTTTATCTGTCCAGCGCCTCATGGGATTGGCGCACAATATCCTCGCAGTCCGCTTCTATGGCGCTGCCCTCTTTCCCAAGCCAGGCCAGATATTCGATATTCCCCTCCGGCCCCCGCACAGGGGAAAATGTCAGTTCCCGGAGAACAAACCCAATGGCTGCGGCCTCTGCTATAAAGGTTTCCAGCACCTGCCGGTGTACCGCCGGGTCACGGACAACGCCCTTTTTCCCGACCAGCTCCCGTCCCGCCTCAAACTGAGGCTTTACAAGGCATACCACCTGCCCCGCCGGCGTCAGAAGCTCCCGCACCGCCGGCAGCACCAGCCGCAGAGAGATGAAGGACATATCCATCACCGCCATATTCGCAGGGCCGGGGAACATATCCGGCGTAAGGTTCCGGGCGTTGGTACGCTCCATCACCGTGACACGCTCATCCTGGCGCAAAGCCCAGGCGAGCTGGCCATAGCCCACGTCCACGGCAAAAACGTGCTTCGCCCCCCGCTGCAAAAGGCAGTCCGTGAACCCGCCGGTGGAGGCCCCGCAGTCCACGCAGATAAATCCCGCCGGGTCGATTTGAAATTCGTTCAGCGCCTTTTCCAGCTTCAGGCCGCCCCGGCTGACATAGGGGAGCTTCTCCCCGCGAAGCTGGACATCCGCCGTTTCCGTAACCGCCGCACCCGGCTTCAGCTGGCGCTGGCCGTCTACATATACCTGTCCCGCCATAATAAGGGCCTTGGCCCGCTCCCGGCTCTCCGCCAGGCCCAGGTCATATACCCGCTGGTCAAGTCTTGTCTTTTCCATCCAGCATCTCCCTCACAGCCCGGGCAATCCCCTGGCTGTCCAAGCCTGTTTTTTCCCGAAGCGCCGCCGGGTCGCCGTGCTCTAATATGCCGCTTTCGAGATTCACGAGCCGGGCGTGCCTGAGATAAATGCCCGCCTCGCCGGCGGCGGCCAGCAGCCGCCCGCCCACGCAGCCTGTGCGGCACACGTCCTCCGGCACCAGCAGGGCCGCCGTCTTTCGCACCGATTCCAGCACAGGCGCGGGATCCACCGGGCAGATGAGGTTTATCTTCACCACCTCTGCCGAAATGCCCTGGGCTTCCAGCATATCCGCCGCCTCCAGCGCCGGGTTTATCTCCCAGCCATAGGCGGCGATGGTCACGTCGGTTCCCGGACGCAGAACGGCGCTGGGCCTGTCCGAGGTATCGCCCCGGAATCGGCCCTCCCCGCCGCGGGGATAACGCACGGCCACAGGGCCGTCGTCCTCCAGCAGCGCGCGGCGCAGCATGGCCCGCAGCTCCGCGAAGCTGGCGGGGGCATATATCCGCATCCCCGGCACGCTGGAAAGATAAGCCACGTCAAAGGCTCCCTGATGGGTCTCCCCATCCCGGCCCACGATGCCGGCCCTGTCCACGCCAAAGACAACGTGAAGTCCCATGAGGGACACATCATGTATCAGCATATCATAGCTCCGCTGCAGGAAGGTGGAGTACACCGCAAACACAGGAATAAGCCCCTGGGCCGCCATGCCCGCCGCCATGGCGCAGGCGTGTTCCTCCGCGATGCCCACATCGAAAAAGCGGTCAGGGTAGGCTTCCTGGAATCCTATCAGGCCCGTCCCCTCCTTCATGGCCGCCGTAATGGCCACGATGCGGTCGTCCTGCCCCGCCAGCTCTGTCAGCGTCCGGCCAAAGACGGAGGAAAAATCCTCCCCCGTGTAGTGTATCACGCCGCTTTTCAGGTCGAACACCCCAACGCCGTGAAACGCCTCCGGGGCCTGCTCCGCCGGGGGGTAGCCCCGGCCCTTCTGGGTGATGACATGGACGAGACAGGGCTTTCCCTGGGCCTTGGCCCAGCGGAGAGCGTTTTCCGTCTGCTCTATGCTGTGGCCGTCAATAGGGCCGATATACTCAAAGCCGAAGTCGTCGAAAATATTATCTGGGATGATGCGCTCCTTCAGCCAGGTTTTCAGCCGGTGCAGAACCTTATAGAGTCCCGGCACACGGGCCTTCATTTTTTTCCTGTACCAGCGCTTGAAGCGCAGATACTGGGGCCTTGTGCGCATACGGCTGAGCATGGCCGCAAGGCCGCCCACGCCCTGATTGATGGACATTTCATTGTCATTTAATATGACCACCAGCGGTTCCCCGCTCTGCCCCGCGTCAGAAAGTCCCTCGATGGACATTCCACCGTTCAGCGCGCCGTCCCCTATCAGGGCAACCACGTCATAGTCCCCGCCCATGGCGGTTCTGGCCCGCGCCATGCCCAGGGCCACGGACACAGAGTTGGAGGCGTGTCCCGCAATAAAGGCGTCGTGAACGCTCTCCTTGGGCTTGGGGAAGCCGGACATTCCGCCCAAATCACGAAAATTATCAAATCCGGCCATACGGCCCGTCAGCAGCTTATGCGTATAGCACTGATGCCCCACGTCAAAGACCAGCCGGTCTTTCGCGGTGTCATAGACCCGGTGCAGGGCCACCGTCAGCTCCACAGCCCCCAGATTGGAGGCCAAATGCCCTCCCTGCTCCGACAGGGACTGGAGTAAAAAATCCCGTATCTCCTGGCAAAGCGTATCCAACGCCTCCGGGGACAGGGCTTTTATGTCCTCGGGACCATGTATTTTATCTAAAATAACCATAGCAGGCTCAAACCACCAAGCATGGCGTCGGCAAAGCAATCAGGACAATCCCGGCCCCGGCCCGATGCGCCATGAATATTTTTATGATATGAATATGCGTCCCGCTTTCGGAACGAAAACAGTCTGCAAGAAGCTTTTTCTATCTTATGGTTTCAATAATAACAAAACGCACCTTGTTTTTCAAGGTGCATCTTGCATAAATTCACATTGGAATGAATATTTTTACTCCCCGGCGCGGGCCTTATGATTCGCGCCCCGCGAGCTGAATGGTCAGCCAGCGGAGAAAGCCTGTGTCCTGGAAAAAATCCAGTTGCTCCAGGTCCTTCTGCGTGTTGGCGGATGCCATCGCGTCGCAGGTCTCCGTCCCCAGAAGGGCGCACAGGCCGTCCCCGTCCAGCACGTCGTCCCGAAGCTGGAAGGCAAGGCCCACCAGCAGACCATATTGCAGAGCTGCCCGCTCTGTCTCCTGACTGGCGCCGGCCGCGGCAGCGCCCATGGCGCAGGATGCGGCCAGGAGCGTGGCTGTCTTATCCACCTCCGTGGCAACCATGGCCTCCGCCGAAGCGGGGACGCTTAAATCTGTATGCTGTCCGCCGCATATGCCGGCAAGGCCCGCCGCGTTTGACAGCAGACGGCAGCAGCGCATCAGCTGCCCGTCGCTCAAGGGCGCGGAGCATATGGTCTCAAACGCCTCCGCCTGAAGGCAGTCTCCGGCCAGGACGGCAGTGGTTTCGCCAAATTGCTTGTGGCAGGAGGGCTTGCCCCGCCGCAGGTCGTCGTCGTCCATACAGGGAAGGTCGTCGTGTATCAGGCTGTAGGTGTGCAGCATTTCAATGCCGCAGGCGATGGGCAGACAGCGCTCCACATCGCCCCCGCAGATACGGCAAAATTCCAGACACATCACCGGGCGTATGCGTTTGCCTCCGGCCAGGAGACTATACCGCATGGCCTCCCGGAGACCGTTTTTCCCGTCCTCCGCCGCTGGAAAATACCCCGCCAGGGCCTTTTCTATCCTCTCCTGCAATCCGGCGAGATGCAGGGGGTAATCGCTCCGCTCACTCAAAGGGAAGCTCCTCCGGGGTGCCGTCCGCCCCCTTGCGAAGCTGAACCACCTTTTGCTCCGCCTGGTCAAGCTGCTGACTGCACTGTTTAATAAGCCCCGCGCCCTCCTCAAAAAGGCCCAGGCTTTCCGCCAGGGGCGCGTCTCCCTTTTCCAGCAGCCGGACGATTTCCTCCAGCCGGGCCAGGGACTGCTCAAAGCTCTTTTTCTCTTCCGCCATTGTGAACCTCCTTCACAACACAGTCCAGGTCGCCCCCGGACAGCTTTACATTTATCTCATCGCCCGCCGACAAATCCGACGCCTGCCGCACCGCCGCGCCGTCCTTCTCCACAATGGAATAGCCCCGGCCCAGCACCTTCAGGGGACTGAGCGCGTCCAGCTTCGCGGCCAGGGCCACATACCTCCGCCGCGCGGCGGCCACGGTCTGCTCACCCGCGCCGGAAAGACTGGTACGGGCATAATCCAGCGCCATTCGCTTGGCCCCCAGATAGACCTCCGGGTCGGTCAGCGCCGGACGGGTGGAAAGCTCCTCCAGCCGGCGGGAGAGCCTGTCCAGCTTTTTGTCCATAGCCTGCTGGAGCCGCGCCCCATTCTGGGCAATATTTGCCAGCACGTCCACCATATCCGGCCCCACAATCTCCGCCGCATTGGAGGGCGTGGCGGCCCGCCGGTCGGCCACATAGTCCACAATGGTTATATCCGGCTCATGGCCTACCGCCGAGACCACCGGCAGCTCGGACTCATAAATCGCCCGCGCCACCCGCTCGTCGTTAAAGGCCCACAAATCCTCAATAGAGCCGCCGCCCCGGCCCGTAATGATAACATCCGCCACATGATAGCGGTTGGCGTATCGGATGGCTCCCACAATCTCCGGCGGCGCCTCCGCGCCCTGCACCCGCACGGGCAGGATAAGTATTTTCGCCATAGGCCATCGTTTTCCCAAAACACGGATAATATCATGCACCGCTGCCCCGGCCCCGCTGGTGATGACCGCCACCCGCTTGGGATACGCGGGCAGGGGCTTTTTGTGAGCTGGGTCGAAAAGTCCCTCCGCTGCGAGCTTCGCTTTCAGCTGCTCAAAGGCGATTTGAAGGTCGCCGGTTCCCTCCGGCGCAAGATTTGAAACGTATAGCTGATAGGCCCCATCCCGGGGATAGACGGAGACCCGTCCCGTGGCGGTGACGCTCATGCCGCTCTCCGGCCGGAAGCGCAGCTTGGAGGCGCTGGAGCGGAACATCACGCATTTTAGACTGCTCTCCCCGTCCTTCATGGTAAAATAGTGGTGCCCGGAGGGGTATATCTTATAGTTTGACAGCTCTCCCCGAACCATCACCCGGCCCAGCATAGGGTCTGCCTCCAGCAGCTCCTTGATGTGGCCGTTGAGCTGGGAGACGGTGAAAACAAGCTCGTTCATCTCATTCACCGGCGCCCTCGTCCTCCTCCGGCGCTTCATCCTCCTCCGGCAAAACAGGCTCCGGCGGCAGCTCATCTGTCTCCGGCATGGCCTCCTCCGGCTGCGCAGTGCTCTCCTGCGGCTGCGGAGTTTCCACCTCGCCCCGGTAAAAGCCGCCCAAAATGCCGTTTATGAATGCCACGACCTCTCTGTCCTCATAGCCCTTCGCGAGGTCTATGGCCTCGTTGATGGCAGAGGCGTTCGGCACGTCCGGCATATATAGTATCTCATACATGGCCTGACGCAGCACCGCCGCCGCGCTGCGGGAAATGCGCTCCGTGCGCCAGCCTTTCGCATATTTTCCGATATAGGCGTCCAGCTCCGTCCGATGCGACGCCACGCCGGTGACACTCCGGCGGATAAAGTCCATATCCTTGGCCGAAGGGCCTTCGCTGTAAATGTCGCTCTCCTCCGCCAGGCTTGCATAATGCGCCGGTTCAAAGAAGGCAAACAAAGCCTCCTCCGGCTGCTGGCCGGTCGCGGCCACGGAAAAGCCAAGCTGAATGGCAATCTCTCTCGCTGCTGTTCTGGTCATTTTTGTCTCCACATATAACAAGGGCCCCGCACCGGGGCCCGATTTTTTTGCCGCTATGCCTGCCTCTATTTGTCCAGGGAAATACCCGTTACATGGACATTCACCACGCAGCTCATGCCGGTGACGGATTCCACCTCTGTGCAGACTGTATCCTGCACCCGAACGGCCACATCGGTGATGCTCCCGGCAGGGCGGACGTTTATCAGCACGTCGATGGTGATTTTCTCGTCGATGAAGCGGATTTTCAGGCCCTTCACAGGATTTTTCCGTCCAAAAAGCTCCACCAGCTCCGGCGAGGTGGGACTGCCCATGCTGGCGACGCCCTCCACCTCGGTGACGACCGCGCTCACCATAACGGCGATAACGTCCTCCGAGATGTTGACGGTACCCTTTTCCTCTTGTTTGGTGATGTAATTTTCGGCCATGGCCTAACACCTCCAAGTTATTTTGTGGGGGTATTATACCACACCCCAGTCAAAAAGAAAAGGGGGAAATCTCAGGGAGACTCTTTGCCTGTCACTCCGTCACCTCAATGATATTCAAATCTGTGGCCGCAAACTCCGTGTTCGCCAGGACAGCCTCCGTAATCTGGGCCACCTGGGTGGAGGTCAGGCCCTCTATCGGGGCGGGAACAGCCACCGTGATGCCGTCGTCCGAGGCAAACACAACACAGTCCGCATAGCCCTTGGCCAGCAGCTCGTTTTCCACCAGCGCCTCCTGGAGGTTCCAGGA
>JAJBVW010000040.1:1248-3412 GCA_020866945.1 Oscillospiraceae bacterium | reverse complement strand
TCCAGGATGGACTGGCCGCTGGGGGGCAGAGCCAGGCCCCCGACGATGTTCATCAGGGTGGACTTTCCGCTGCCGGAGGGGCCGAGGATGCCCACGAACTCCCCCTGGTAGATGTGCATATTGGCGTTATCCAGGGCGCGGACGGTCTCGCCGCCGACCTCGTAGGTCTTGCAGATGTCCTTTAAAACAATCATGGCGCGCGCCCTCTTAGTCCTCGATGCCCCACATGGCGGCGTAGAGGTCAAGGATGGAGGTTGCCTCCGAATAGCGGTAATAGACCGTGTCGCCCTCCTCCAGGCCGGTGAGAATTTCCACGCTGGTGCCGTCGGACACGCCGGTCGTCACCTCAACCTCGCCGCCCAGGGTGTCGGAGCTTTCGTCATAGGTGGTGTATACATAGGTGGTGTTGCCGGACTGGTTCAGCGCGTCCTCCGGGATTACCAGGCAGTCGTCGCTCTCCGCAATGGTGATCTCCACGGAGGCGTTCATGCCGGAGAGCATCTGGGAGGTCTTCTCGATGGCCACCTGCACGGTGAACTTGGTCACGCCGCCGGAGCTGGAGCCGATGGTGTCGATGGCCGTGACCACGCCGGTGAAGGTCTCGCCCTCGATGGCGTCGATGGTGACGGCGGCCTCCTGGCCCTTAGCCAGAGAGAGGATGTCCAGCTCATCGACGCTGATGCTCACGGACATGACCTCGTTCGGGGCGATGGTCATAACGGTCACATCGCTCGCGCTGGCGGTGCTGGAAGTGGTGCTGGTGGAGGTGGTCAGGCCCGTGGTGTCGCTGAGGCTGTAGCTGTAGCTGCTCAGGCCGCTCGTGAGGCTGCTGCTGACGCTGCTTGTGAGGCTGTCGGAAATGCTGCTCGTGATGCTGTCGGTGATGCTGTCCGTAATGCTGCTGGTGTAATCGCTCAGGGAATCGGTGTCCACGCCGGAGAGAATGTCGCTCAAATCCGTGGAGCTGTCAGTGGCCAGAACATTTGTGAAGAGAAGCGTGCTGCTGTCCTCGTTCGCGACCTCCGCCTGGATGGAGAGCGCCCCGCCGTCTCCGGCGGTCACGGTGACGACCAGGGTATACACCGTGCCGTCATAGGTGATGGCGGTGTCCGTCCCGGGAATCTGGCTGAGCTGATAGGTGTATGTGCCCGCCTGAGTATAGGTCAGCGTGTCGAAGGTGATAAGCCCAATGGTGTCGTTGGTCTTCTGCTGGAGAATGTTGTCGCCCTCCACAAGGACGAAGGTGAACTGCCCCTCATAATCCGCGATGGAGCCGCCCTGGAGCAGGACGCCGGCAGAGATGTCCAGCGTCACGGGGGTGACGGCGGTGCTGCCGCTGTCCGTGCCGGTATCCGTGCTCGTGTCCGTGCCGGTGGCGCTGCTTCCGTCGCCGGTATCGGCGGAGCCGCTGTCCGTGGTTCCGGTCTCGCCGCTGTCCGCCGCTGTGCCGCTGTCGGTTGTGCCGCTGTCAGTGTCCTCCGCAGCGAGAAGGACGATGCCGCCGGTTTTTTCGTCGCTGCCGTCATAGGACATGGTCATATAGGCGGCGAGGATGCTGCTCATGTCGGTACTGCTGCTGTAATCATAGCCGGAATCGGAGGAGGTGGTGACGGTGGCATCCGCATCCGCGTCCACGGACTGTATCGTCCCGTCGAAGGGGGCGGTAATCACGGTGTTCTGATACAGGGCCGTCAGGGCCTGGAGCTGGTCTGCCAGCTCCTCCCGCTGGCTCAGGAGATTTTCATATTCCGCCGTATGGCCAAGCTCCGTCAGCTTCAGGAGCGCGGTTCCCGCGTCCGCCCAGTCGCCCTCGGAGACGGAGAGGGAGTCCACGGTGCCGGTGTAGCCCGTGACGCGCAGCTCACTGTGGATATACAGCGTGCCGGAGCCAAGCTCGGCTTCGTTTTCGTCGGTCACGGTGACGGCGTCCCCATAGGCGGGGCCGTTGTCCGTGAGGGTGACGGTGATGCCGGCGGCGGTGACCTCCGCCACCGTGCCTTCATAGGTCTCCCCGTCGGAAGCGGTCACGGTGACGCTCTCACCCAGGGAGGCGGAGACATCGGCCAGGGTCACGGCCATCTTCCCGTCCAGGGACAGGAGCATCAGCGCGCCGCTCTCCTGCATGGCGGCGGCCACGGAGCCGCCCTCCTCCACATATATCTTC
>JAJBVW010000040.1:0-1238 GCA_020866945.1 Oscillospiraceae bacterium | reverse complement strand
GAGATGGTCGCGTCCTTCAGCGCCTCGAGCTGCTCATCCAGCTCGTCGATGTCGGCCTGGGTGTCCGCCATGGCGGAGAGGACGGAGGCGGTGTCCACCGTGGCGAGAATGTCTCCCTCGCTCACCTGGTCGCCTGCCTCGACATAAATGGTGTCAATCTCCACGCCCTCCGGCACGGTGACGGATTCGGCGTCCTGGCTCGTTAGGGTGCCGGAGCCGGACACCGTCGTTGCGATGCTGTCGGTGGCGGCCTCCGCCGTGCGCACGTCAGCGGCGGACATCTGGCTGGTGACGTTTTGGGCGCAGCTTCGCAGGCCCAGGAACACCGCTGCCAGCACCACGACCACGACGGCGATGACAATCCATTTCTTTTTTCCCTTTTTCCGCGTTTCGCTCATATCGGTTAAAGCTCCTTTTCGGGTTGAGTATTTTCCTTGCTGCCATCATAGCCCGGGTTTATAAATTTAAGATAAACTTTCGTCCCGGGGTCTGTGAACCTTTTGTGAACGCGCCCCGCCCGCTGTGCTGCGGGCGGGGCGGGGGATTATTGGGTTGTATGGTTTGTGTAGGCGGTATCGTTTTTGGCCAGCAGGTATACGCAGTATTGATTCATGCTGATGCCTTCTCTCCTGGAATGTTCTGCCAGGGAGCGATGCAGGCTGCGGGGAATGCGCAGCTTGAATTGGCCGGAATAGTCCTCCAGGGTGTCTGGCTCCTGGATTTCTATGCCATCCTCCAGGGCCGCCGTCAGCCAGGCCCGTTTCGCGTCCAAGGCGTTTGCCGCCGCTGTCTCCACTGTTTCTCCGCAGGTAAGGCACCCCGGCAGCTCAGGATAGGAGGCCACAAATCCGCCCTCGTCCATGTCTTCCACAATCTCCATACGATAGGGAAGGGACATATATTCATTTAGTGTTTTCATCGCTTTTTCCCTCACTTTCCACGACGTTTTTCACCATTTCGACATAGACTCGCTTGATCGGCTCGTGTTTTGGGATGGTGATGGGCTGACAGCCCGGATTTCTAAAGGTATAATGACTGCTGCCGCCCTTTGGGGCATACATTTTATAGCCGTATCCCTCTAAAACCTTGCGCAGCTCGTCAAACCGAAGCTCCCTTGACAGCGAGCATATTTGCGTCAGCAGTTTATCCCACTTTGACATATTTGAACCTCAACGTTTCTGTATTTCTATTATATGTGGTACCGCATTTGGTGTCAACAGAAATTTGGCGTATTGCAG
>JAJBVW010000103.1 GCA_020866945.1 Oscillospiraceae bacterium | reverse complement strand
TAACGCTGCGCTCTGGCCGAGCTGACCCGTTCGTCGTGGAACACCCCGGATTCCCCCCAGTGCGGCACAGGGGGACGCTCCTGGTCGTCCGGCAGCTTTTCCTCCAGCAGGGTGGCGCTGTATTCCAGCTTGCCGGTGGGGGTGGTCAGGGGGTTGTTATCCGGGTCTTCATAGAATTTCAAAAGACCGGCGGGGATAGAGTCCAGCTCCTCCTGGGTCTTGCAGGGGACGACAAAAATCTTCCGCCGCTGGAACTCCTCCCAGCTCATATAATCCTCGCAGCCGGTGGCCTTATAGAAAAAGCGCACCCTGTCCTCATCGGACATATTGTCCGTATAGGCGTCATAATACTCAGGCCCCAGCTTTTCCGCCACGCGGGCGCACACGTCGAAATCCGAAACGCTCTCCCCTCTCGGCTCTATGCACTTGTGCTCCAGATAGATGGAGGTGAAGTTGCCGGAGGACATATCGTTTCCAATATCTTCCAGCTCATGCTTGGTACACACAGGGAAGATAATGTCCGCGAAGTAGCAGTCGTTTTCCAGCCAGGGATGCTGGGCCACAATGGTTTCAATAGAGGGGTGGCGGAAGGCGTCCGCCGACTTGTTCCCGTCGTTCCAGCACGTCACCTGGCAGGGAGCGTCCGTCCATATCATATGCACCTGACTAAGGCCGGGACGGGGATACTGCATCTCCTCAAACTGATATTGCTGGGTGGGCTGGCGGAAGTTATTCTTATCCGGCTGCTGGCTGGAGGAGAAGCATTGCAGCCCCCGCCACTCCGCGTGGCCGTTCAGGATGGCCTCGTGTATCAGCACGCGGGGAATGAACTGCTTCGGCGCGGGGAGTTGGGTGAACAGCTTCACAAGCTCTGGCGCCCGCTTTTTCTGCTCCTCCGTGAGGCAGAAGCGGTTCATATTGATTTTGGGGTCAACGTCCCCGTCCACAGGACGGAGGGGGTCGGCGATCTGCGTTATCTTGGGGACAAACTGCCCCTGGAACGGGACGGGATAATCCCGGTTCCACAGGCTCCATTCCAGCACCTTTGCCTGGTGAACACCGGGGCGGCCCAGGCCCTGCATTCCCAGGAGCATGACCTCCAGGCGGGCAGGCTCAGTGGCGTAAGGGCCGCGTATCATAGGTCCGCCGTTGCCGTGGAGGATGGACACCGTCTCCTTGGCCCACTTCCGGGCCAGGGCCTTAATCGTCCACTCCTTCACTCCGCATTTTTCCGAGGCCCAGGCGGGGGTCTTCGGCTCCCCGTCCTCCCGGCCCAGGACATAATCCTCAAACTTATCAAAGCCGTAGGAGTGGCTGGCGATATAGTCCTTGTCATACAAATCCTCCGTCAGCCAGACGTAGGCAATAGCAAGCTGAAGGGCAGCGTCCGTATTGGGGAGAATGGGAATCCATTTATCCGCATGAACAGCCGCGCCATAGTTCAGGTCGGGGCAGATGTAGATTTGGCTCAGGCCAAGGTCGCTCAGCCAATAGCACAGGCGGCTGGGCATATGACTGACCACGCCAAGCGGCGTTGTCTCCGGGTCGCAGCCCCAGAAAAGCAGCATGGTGGAGTGCTTCGCTATATCCGGGAACAGGTTCGCCTGGGGAGCCATCTCCCCCACCGGCTCACAGCCCCAGACGTATTTCGCGCCCCAGAACCAACCCTCCCAGGAATCCGGGTTCCGCATTTGCAGGGTATAGCCTCCCATCAGGGACAGAAGCCGGTTCGGACAGCCGTGGGCCGGGGAGACGTTTTTCCCCTCCCCGTGCATATCCGCCTCGCACAGCACGGCCTCCGGGCCATAGGTCTCCTTCATCCGCTTCAGCTCGTCGGCCACGATTTGGGTGGCCTCGTCCCAGCTGATGCGGACATACTTGGACTTTCCCCGGTTTTCCGGGTGGCGCTCTCCATGGGGATCCCAATCCACCCGCTTCATCGGGTACAAGATGCGGTTCGGGGAGTACACCCGGCTCTTATAGCCCAGCCCAAAGGGCGTAATCGTCACCCTGTCCGGAGCTTGGAAGGTCGAGCCTTTGGCCTCTATTTTCCAGGGATTGCAATACTTGTCCGTATATTCCTTGTCGTAAAAATACGGACGTATACGGGTTATCCGCCCGTCGTTTGAATCCACCAGACATGGCGCGCCGCTCTCCGGCCCCATCAGGGAGAAGCTGATGATATTCTGTTTATCAGGTTTCATGTTCATGGTTTAAATTATAGCAAATCGCACCGTGCTTTTCAATGGTCAGAATCGTCCAATTCTCAAAAATCAGACCTCTTTACGGCATAAACACCGCATGGGCGGCACGCTGACAGAATGACAACAGACGTGGTCTGAAAAAAACATGGATTTCAGCGTTTTGACAGACTTGACTTTTCCCTCGGCGGGCGATAAAATATGAGTGAAGACAGTGTGCGGCAAGACTTTTCGAGCCCGGTTGGTTCGGTCGCGCTGTGTTATGAAACTCAATACAGTAAAATTTTTGCGTGTAGCGTTAAGCGTAAGTCCGGCTTTCCCGCTGCACGTGATTTTTTTGCAGTTTTTTAAGGAGGAACGATAATCTTGAACCAGAAATCCAACAGCTTTTTGGAGACGGAGGGCCTGGGCAGCCTGATGCGGAAATACTCCGTCCCCTGCGTCATCTCCCTGGTGGTGGCGGCGCTTTATAATATCGTTGACCAGATATTCATCGCCAACGCCAGCTACCTCGGCTCCGCCGGCAACGCCGCCAACACGGTAGTCTATCCTCTTACGGTGGTGGCCCTGGCCATCGCCGTGATGATTGGCGACGGCTGCTGCTCCTTTATGAGCATATGTCTGGGGGCCAATCAAAAGGAAAACGCCCATCGGAGCATTGGAAACGCCGTGATACTGGCCATCGCCGCCAGCGTGGTGGTCACGGCGGTATACCTGATTTTTGCAAATCCCATTCTGACTCTGTTCGGCGGGCGCGTAAATGAGGAGACCTTCACCAACGCTCAGGAGTATTTCTTCTGGATAACCGTGGGTATTCCCTTCTATATGTTCGGCCAGGCCATGAACCCCATCATCCGCTCGGACGGTAGCCCGAAATTTGCCATGGCCTCCACCCTGGCGGGCGCCTTCACCAATATCATACTTGACCCCATTTTCATCTTTGTTTTCAAATGGGGCATGATGGGCGCGGCGGTAGCAACCGTGCTGGGACAGGTGCTGACGGCAGGCCTGTCCATCTGGTATCTGTTCCATTTGAAGTCTGTGAAGCTGGAAAAGAGCAGCTTCCGCCTGTCTTGGGCACTAATACGCAAATTCGTTCCCCTGGGCTTCACCAGCTTTTTGAGTCAGGTCTCCATCGTGCTGTCCATGGCGGCTGTGAACCGCATGATCGTCAAATACAGCGCTATGGCCGCTGTTTTCAGCCAAACCGAATACGCCCAGATCCCCATGG
>JAJBVW010000052.1 GCA_020866945.1 Oscillospiraceae bacterium | reverse complement strand
CTGATCCCCTCGGAGACAGAGGACAAATTCTGCCAGTATGTTGGAAGCCTGATAAACGACGGGGACTGCATCCAGCTGGGCATTGGTACGCTGCCAAACGCCTGCGCCGCTCATATGATGGACAAGCACGACCTGGGGATTCATTCGGAGATGTTCACCAATCTGATGGGCGAAATGGTACGCAAGGGCGTCATCACGGGGGCCAGGAAGAACATAAACCCCGGCGAACACACCTTTTGCTTTGCCGGCGGCACCCAAAGCCTTTATGACTACCTGCACGAGGATAAAAACTGTGTGATCCGCCCCTCCAGCTATGTGACCGACCCCAGGGTCTTCATGGAAAACAACAACATGAAATCCATAAACGGTATTCTGGAGATCGACCTGACTGGACAGGTTTGCTCTGAATCCATCGGAACCCGGCAGTATTCCGGCCCCGGCGGCGGCTTCGATTTTGCCTACGGCGCGCAGCACGCCAAAAACGGAAGAAGCATCCTGATTCTTCAGTCCCGCACCAAAAAGGGCCAGCCAAAAATCAAGTCAACCCTTACCCCCAGCGCGCAGGTCACGATTCCCCGGCCTTACGCGGACACGGTGGTGACGGAATACGGCATCGCCGAGCTGAAGGGCCGAACCCTACAGGACAGGGTAAAGGCGCTGATCGCCATTGCCCACCCGGAGGACAGAGACCGCCTGCGCTTTGAGGCGGAGCAGCTTATGTACATATAATCCTCCATAAAATCACACAGCCCTCCGCCGGACTTTAACCTCCGGCGGAGGGCTGTTATATTTTGAAAAAATCCCCGTATAATTTTCCCAAAACCACACACACTATCTCCATGGAAACAAAACGAATGGGAAAACAGACGGTGCGGCTCACGCTCCAGCCCTCCATTGCGGCGGCGGCCTGCGTTGGAGGACGGAAAGAGAGCCAGGGGCCGCTGAAAAAATACTTTGACTATCTCAGCGAAGACTCCCGGTTTGGTGCCAAGAGCTGGGAAAAAGCGGAGAGCGCCATGCTGAAAATGTGCTACGCCATCGCCTGCGACAAGGCAAAAACGCCGCCGGGAGATGTGGAATATGTGCTCTCCGGCGACCTGCTGAACCAGTGCGCCGGGTCGGCCTACGCCATGCGGGAGTGCGGCGCGCCCTATTTTGGGCTGTATGGGGCCTGCTCCACCATGGCGGAAAGCCTGTCCCTGGCGGCCATGCTGATAGACGGGGGGTTCTGCTCCATCGCGGCGGCGGCCACCAGCTCCCATTTCTGCTCGGCGGAGCGGCAATACCGCTATCCGCTGCAATATGGCAGCCAGCGACCTCCCACCGCCCAGCGGACTGTCACCGGCGCGGGCGCGGCTATCCTGAAAGCGGAAGGCCCTCCCCCCTATGTCACCCACATCACCACCGGCATTATCGCGGACGCCGGAGTGACGGACATGAACAACATGGGCGCGGCCATGGCCCCGGCAGCCTATGACACCCTGACCGCCCACTTCCAGGACACGGGCCGCGGCCCGGATTATTATGACGCCATTGTCACCGGCGATTTGGGCGTGGTCGGCTCGGACATTCTGCGGGATCTGTTCCGCAGAGACAATATCGACCTGGGCGTGCGCTATATGGACTGCGGACGGCTTATCTATTCCATCGAGGGGCAGGACGCCCACAGCGGCGGTTCCGGGTGCGGCTGCTCCGCTGCGGTGCTGTGCGGCCATCTGCTCCACGGTATGCTGGAGGGCAACTGGAACCGGCTGCTCTTCGCCGCAACCGGGGCCATGATGAGTCCCACCACCAACCAGCAGGGCGAGAGCATCCCCGCCATATGCCATGCCGTCGCGTTGGAAAACGGGAGGTGCTGAGATGGATGTATTTATAAGTCTTTTAAAAGCCTTTCTGGTGGGCGGTGTCCTGTGCCTGATCGGACAGCTTCTCATTGACCTGACGCGCCTGACGCCGGCGCGGATACTGACCATTTATGTGGTGGCCGGCGTGATACTGGGCGCGGTGGGTGTGTATGAGCCATTCGCCCAATGGGCCGGGGCCGGAGCTACCGTGCCGCTGACAGGCTTCGGAAGCCTCTTGGCAACAGGCGTGCAGGAGGCCGTGGCCGAGCGCGGCGTGATCGGCGCTTTCACCGGCGGCTTCACTGCCGCCGCAGGCGGTATCAGCGCCGCCATCGTGTTCGGCCTGCTGGCTGCGCTTGTTTTCAAGAGCAAGGAAAAATTTTAATCCTTCCTACCGGCCCTTACAGGGGCCGGTATTGCTGATTTTTACACTTTTTCTGCGGTAAAATCTTCATTTGACGAAATATACAGCATTTTTTGCAAATACAAAAGCATTACAAACAGTTTATTTTATTGTAAATTTCCCTTATAATACTATGGTAAGGGTATGTCCCTTATAATCTTGGAGAAAAGAGGCAAATTATGAAGAAACTACTTAGTCTTCTGCTGTGTGCGGCCATGGTTCTGACCCTGCTGGCCGGGTGCAGCTCCAGCAGCTCGGACACCTCCTCCGACGCAACCGAAACGGAAGAGACTGAGACCACCACCGAAACTGAAGCCACCGAGGCAGAAGAGACCGCCGACGTATCCTCGGACGCCTTGCAGGTAGCATGGTCTGCCGATATCGAGACGCTGGACGTCCATCAGACCACGGACGATTATCAGATCCCTCTGAATGTTTATGATCGCCTGTTTGAGATCCAGCTCAACGACGACGGCTCCACCTCCCTGGTGAACAGCGTGGCGGAGAGCTATACCGTGTCCGATGACGCCCTGACCTATGAGTTTACGCTGCGGGACGACGTGTATTTCTCTGACGGCACCCAGCTCACGGCCTACGACGTGGCCTTTTCCCTGATTCGCCTGCTGGCCCTTGACACCTCTGTACAGACCGACTTTGCCGCCTGCATCTTGGGCGCTGACGAGCTGATTGCCGCAGAGGGCTATTCCTATGACGACACCTGCGAGGGCATCGTCGTGACGGACGACACCCACCTCACCATCACCCTGGCCTATGCCTTTGCCGGCTTCCTGTATGAGCTGGCCACCCCCGCCGGGTGCATCTACTCCCAGGCTGCCGTGGAGGCCGCCGGGGACAGCTTTGGCACAGATTATACCTACGCCATTGGCTCCGGTCCCTACGTCATCACCTCCTGGACCCGCGACAGCGGCATGACGCTGAGCTATAACGAATACTACTGGGGCGAGACCCCGGACTTCACCGAAGTCAACATCCAGATCATCCCCGACTCCTCCACTTTGAGCATGATGTTCCAGAACGGAGAGATAGACATTCTGGACTGCGATTTCCTGGATTCCGCCGTGGTCAGCGCAACCTATAAGACCGACGCCTATGAGGGCAAGCTGGTGACAGCCAACCGCCTGGGCACCTCCTATCTCGCGCTGAACGAGAACGATGAGTATCTCTCTGACGTCAGCGTCCGCAAGGCCATTCAGATGGCCATTGACCGGGAGTCCATCCTGGCCGCTATCTTTGACAATGACGGCTCCATCCCTGACGGCATCTATCCCGAGGGTCTGATCGGCTATACCGAGGACAACCAGGGCTGGCTTGAATATGACCCGGAGGCTGCCGAGCAGCTTCTCATCGATGCGGGCTACACCAAGGACGCGGACGGCTACTACTTCGCCATGGAGATTGCAAACGACAACGACAACTCCACCAGCCGCGTCAACGTCATTCAGGTCATTGCCGAGGAGCTTCAGGCCATTGGCATCAACTGCACCATCACAAACTACGATCACGCCACCTGGCTTGACCTGCGCAACTCCGGCGAGATGACCGCCTATGTCTCCACCTGGACGGCGGACTACAACGACCCGGACAACTTCATCTACACCTTCTTCGGCACAGAAGCCAACACCGCCCAGCGGAGCCTGAACTACTATAACACCGAGGTCATGGCCCGCGTGGTAGCCGCCCGCGCCATCGTGGACGATGACGAACGCCTTGCGGAGTATGCCGCGCTGGAGTATCAGATTGTGGCCGAGGACGCCGCCTGGGTTCCTCTTTACAGCAGCAGCCACCTGTTCGTTCTCAGTGACCGGATAGAGAGCTTCGTCCCCCACTGGGCGGGCTACTCTGACTTCTGCTTCGCAACAATCACCAGGGCTGAGTAAGAGCGCCGCCTCTGCAAAGCCAAACACAGACAAACGCTGCGGACTGCGGCTTCGGCTACAGTCCGCAGATTTGCTTTATCGCAAGTGGGCATACTTATGAAGGAATTTTAAAAGCGTCTGCTGTGCGCGATTCCGGTCATCCTCGGCGTGGTGCTGCTCATCTTCCTGATGCTGCGCATCATTCCGGGAGACGCCGTCTCCGGGCTGCTGGGCGACCATGTGAGCCAGAACACCATCGACCGCCTGACGGCGGCCATGGGACTGGATAAACCCATGTGGCAGCAGTTTGTCAGCTATATCGGCAACCTCTTTAAGGGCGACCTGGGCATCAGCTACACCTATGGTCTGTCTGTCTCGGATATGATCATGGAGGCTTTCCCCTACACCGTGAAGCTGACCGCCATGGCCATCGTGTTCGCGTGGGCCTTCGGCCTGCTGGCCGGCATCATCTCCGCCATCTATTATCAAAACAAGCTCCTGGATCGGCTGTTCATGGGTCTGTCCCTGATGGGCCTTTCCATGCCGGTATTCATGACATCTATGTTTCTGCAATACCTGCTGGCCTTCAAACTGGGGTGGTTCTCTCTTGTATCCGATGGCTCCTGGCCGACTATGATTTTACCAGCCATCGCCCTGGGCTGGAACAGCGCCGGAAGCATTGCCCGTATGACCCGCTCCAGTCTGGTGGAGGTCATGCAGGCAGACTACATCGACACTGCCAAGGCCAAGGGCCTGCGGTACCGGGCGGTCATTGTGGGCCACGGGCTGAAAAACGCCATGCTCCCTGTCATCACCATGATGGCGCTTCAGCTATCCAGTATGCTAAGCGGCGCGGTCATTACAGAGAGCATTTTCGCCATCCCCGGCATCGGGCGGCTGGCGACCACAGCCATCACGAACCGCGATATGCCCGTTTTGCAGGGGACGGTCATCTTCACCACCATCATCGTCATCGCGGGGAATCTGCTGGCAGACCTGCTGTACTCCGTCCTCGACCCGCGCATCAGAAAGGGGCAGTGAACCATGGATGAATCTATACGCAATCAGGAATCACTGCAAAGCCAGATCGGGGAAAAGGACGGCATCGGGGAAAAACTCCTGCGTATGTGCCGCCAGAATAAGCTGGCCGCCTTCTCCGCCGTACTGATTCTGGTCATTATTCTCATGGCAATTCTGGCTCCGGTCATTGCCCCCTATGGCGAGGCGGAACAGGACTTATTAAACCGCCTCCAAGGCCCCTCCGCCGAGCATCTGCTGGGAACAGACGAGCTGGGCCGGGACGTGTTCACCCGTCTGCTGTATGGAGCCAGGGTATCCCTGACCATTGGCATTTTGCCAAGCCTCATCTCTCTCGCCGTGGGTGTTATCGCGGGCCTGCTGGCCGGATATGTCGGCGGCGCGGTGGATTACATCATCATGCGTCTTGCGGACATCATGCTGTCTATCCCCTCCCTGCTGCTGGCCATGGTCGTCACCTATACTATGGGTACCTCCACCGTCACGCTGTTTGTGGCGCTGTCCATGGCCGGCTGGGCCAGCGTGGCCCGCGTGGTTCGCAGCCAGACGCTGAGCCTGAAGGAAAGCGAGTATATCCAGGCGGCTCAGTCCATCGGCGTGTCAAAGCTTGTCATTATGCTGCGGCATATTCTCCCGAACTGTCTGCCGAGCCTCATCGTGCTGTTCACGCTGAATATTCCTTCCGCCATTCTCTCCGAAAGCTCCCTGAGCTTCCTCGGCATTGGCGTGCAGATGCCCCAGGCGTCCTGGGGTCTGATGGTGAACCAGGCGAAGGAATTTCTGTTCACCGCCCCCTTGCTGTTCCTCAGCCCATGCCTTGCCATCATGATTGTGGTGCTGGCATTCAACTTCCTGGGCGACGGCCTGCGGGACGTGCTGGATCCCTACATGAATAATCAGTGAGGCGGGCGTATGTATGGAAAATCAAAACAATATTTTAGAGATACGAAATCAGCGCTCCTGCTTTTTCACAGAAAAGGGCGTCGTCCCGGCGGTGGACGGGGTCAGCCTGGACATCCCCCGGGGCAAAATCGTCGGCCTTGTGGGAGAATCCGGCTGCGGCAAGAGCATGACCGCACGTTCCATCATGGGACTGCTGCGTTATCCCGGCCGGGTGGCCGGAGGCAGTATTCTGTTTGAGGATCAGGAGCTGACTACCTGTGGCGAAAAGCAGCTTCGGGCCATCTGCGGCAAGGACATTTCCATGATATTTCAGGAGCCTATGACCAGCCTGAACCCCGCGCTGAAGGTGGGCCGGCAGGTGCGGGAAACGCTGCTGGCCCACAACCCCTCCATGAATCGGGAGGAGGCCAAGCGCCGGGTCATCGAGATGTTCACCCAGGTGGCCATCCCGGAGCCGGAGCGCCGCTATAACTGCTATCCACACGAGCTGTCCGGCGGTATGCGCCAGCGTGTCATGATTGCTATGGCCATGATTGGCAGCCCAAAGCTGCTTATCGCCGATGAGCCGACCACCGCCCTGGACGTGACCATCGAGGCTCAGATTCTTCGACTGATGAAGCAGCTCCAGGAGCAGACCGGCATGAGCATCCTTATCATCACGCACAACATGGGCGTGGTGGCGGAGATTTGCGACTATGTATATGTGATGTACGCCGGTCAGATTATGGAGCAGGGCGAGACCTTCCAGCTGTTCGACCACACAGCCCACCCCTACACCCAGGGGCTTCTGGCCTCCATCCCCCGGCTGGGGAAAAATCCCGAACGGCTTCACGCCATTGGCGGCGTGGTACCGAATCTGCTCCATCTGCCGAAGGGATGCTCCTTCTGCACCCGCTGCGAGCGGGCCACCGATGCCTGCTGGGAACAGAGGGCGGAGCTTCAACCTGTGGGCGCGGAGCATTACGCCCGCTGCTTCCACTGCGGGGAGGGTACGGCATGAACGAGGAAAAACAAATTCTGATAGAATCCCGAAATCTGACGAAGGAGTTCGACACCGGCAAAAAGGGCGTGAAGGTACACGCCGTGAACGATGTCACCCTGCAAATTTATAAGGGCGAGACGCTGGCCCTGGTGGGCGAATCCGGCTGCGGAAAAAGCACCCTGGGTCGTACGCTGATTCGTATGCTTCCCGCCACAGCGGGACAGGTATATTTCCACGGTCAGGAGATAACTGCCCTGACCGACAAGGAGTTTCGCCCCCTGCGGCCCAAAATGCAGATGGTATTCCAGGACCCCTACGCAAGCCTCGACCCCCGCATGACCGTGCGGGACATCGTGGCGGAGCCGCTGAACACCTATAAGGTCTGCAAGTCCCGCCAGGAGACCACCCAGCGGGTATCGGAGCTGCTGGAGGCCGTGGGCGTGCCGGTGGAATTTCTCGGCCGCTATCCCCACCAGTTCTCCGGCGGCCAGCGCCAGCGCATCGGCATCGCCAGGGCCATTGCCCTTCGGCCCGAGCTTATCGTTTGCGACGAACCGGTTTCCGCCCTGGATGTTTCCGTCCAGAGCCAGGTGCTGAATCTTCTCAAGGATTTGCAGAAGGAATACGCCCTGACCTATCTTTTCATCGGCCACGACCTGTCCGTCATTGACTTCATAGCCGACCGGGTCTGCGTGCTGTTTTTAGGCCAGGTGTGCGAGCTGGCTCCCCGAAAGGAGCTTTTTGAAAAGCCCCTGCACCCTTACACCAGCTTCCTGCTGGACGCCATCCCCCACGCCGACCCGCACCTGCGCAACAGCAGCCGCAAGCTCTTGACCGGCGAAATACCAAGCCCTCTTGCCCTTCCCAGCGGCTGCTCCTTCCACACTCGCTGTCCCTACGCCACGGAGGAATGCCGCACCACAAAGCCGGAGCTGAAAACCTATGGCGACCGTCAATGTGCCTGCCACCACGCGGGAGATTTCTCCGCATAACCTGGAAACGGCAATAAAGAAAAACTGTGCGACTGCACCTTGCAGCCGCACAGTTTTTTGTCTTGATATATCAGATGGCGTTCGTCCGCCCGACCAGGGCTGACAGGTCTACATATTCCTCAGCTTCGGCGGCCTTTTCCTCATCGGTGTGGACACCCACATTCCGATACATATCCAGGCCGGAACCGGCGGGGATGAGCTTGCCGATGATGACGTTCTCCTTCAGGCCGACCAGGTGGTCTACCTTGCCCTTGATGGCGGCGTCGGTCAGAACCCTTGTGGTCTCCTGGAAGGAGGCGGCAGAGAGGAAGCTCTCCGTGGCCAGGGACGCCTTCGTAATGCCCATCAGGATCTGGGTATAGGTGGCCGGTTCCAGGTCAGTCTCCCCGGCGTCTATGCGTGCCCGGATTTCCTCGTTGGCCCGTTTCAGCTCGCTGATGTCCACCACAGAGCCGGACAGGAGCTTGGTGTCGCCGGACTCTTCGACCCTCACCTTGCGGAGCATCTGGCGGGCAATGACCTCGATGTGCTTGTTGTTGATGTCCACGCCCTGCTGGCGATAGACCTTCTGCACTTCCTGCACCAGGTAGTTGCGCACGCCCTGGCGGCCAAACTCATCGTCGTCCACGCCGCGGGTGCGCAGAACGTCGTGGGGGTTCAGAGAGCCGCGGGTCAGCTCCTGGCCCTTCTGCACATAGTCGCCTTCGGCCACCAGAATGCCGCTGGAATAGGGTATCTGATAAGCCTGGGTCTCCCCAGCGGCCTCGTTGGTAATGGTCAGGGCGCAGACCGCGTTCTTCTTGGAGTCCTCCATAGACACCGTGCCGGAAATATCCGCCAGCACCGCCATACGCTTCGGACGGCGGGCCTCAAACAGCTCCTCAACACGGGGAAGGCCCTGGGTGATGTCTTCAACGTCAGAGCCAGCAGCGCCGCCGGTGTGGAAGGTTCGCATGGTAAGCTGGGTGCCAGGCTCGCCGATAGACTGGGCCGCGATAACGCCGACGGCCTCGCCAGGATCGACAGGCTTGCCAGTGGCCAGGTTCATGCCATAGCAACGGGCGCAGACGCCGCTCTTGGCCTCGCAGCACATGACGCTGCGCACCTTAACGGAGAATATGCCGCTGTCCTCCAGCAGCCGGGCATCTACCGGCATGAGCATATGGTCGGTATCGAACAGCACCTCGCCTGTTTCGGGGTGGCAGATGGGCACGGCGGGGAACCGGCCGCGGATGCTCTCCCCAAAGGTCTGGGCTGCGGCTGCGGCGTCAACCTCCTCCACGCCAGCGGCCTCCAGGGCCGCCACGTCCGACGGGCTGAACGCCTTGAATTTCGGCACGATAACCGCGCCGGTGGCGGGGTTCGTGATGTCCTGGGGGGCAAACTTCCCCTCCAGGGCATCCACGCTGACGCGGGATTTGACCACCTTGTCCAGAATGACCCTTGCGTCGTTACCGGCGGTGGTGCCGCAGTCCCACTCCCGAATGATAACGTCCTGGGAAACGTCCACCAGACGGCGGGTCAGGTACCCGGAGTCAGCGGTACGCAGAGCGGTATCGGCCAGGCCCTTCCGGGCGCCTCGGCTGGAGACGAAGTATTCCAGCACGGTCAGGCCCTCGCGGTAGTTGGCCTTAATAGGAATTTCCAGGGTCTTACCGGCGGTGTTGGCCACAAGGCCGCGCATACCGGCAAGCTGACGAATCTGGTTCATAGAGCCACGGGCGCCGGAGTTTGCCATCATGTAGATGGGGTTGAACTCGTCCAGGTTGTCCTGGAGGGCGCTGGTGACCTCGTTGATGGTGCGTTCCCACTCGGCAACCACCAGGCGGTAGCGCTCGTCGTTGGTGATAAAGCCCCGGCGGTACTGCTTTTCGATATAGGGCAGCTTGTTGGTTTCCGTCTCCTCGATGATGCGCTTTTTCGCTCCAGGAACGACCATGTCCGAAATGGAAATGGTAATGGCGCCGATGGTGGAATATTTATAGCCGAGGGCCTTTATCTTGTCCAGCACCTCCGTGGCGATTGTGAAGCCATATTTGTCAATGCAGCGCTGGATAATCTTGCCAAGGAGCTTTTTGTCCACCCGGAAGCTTATCTCCTGCTTGAAGGCGTTTGCCGGGTCGGAACGGTCAACGAAGCCAAGATCCTGCGGGATTGGCTCGTTGAAGATAATGCGGCCCACAGTGGTGTCCACAAGCTCGGAGCGGGTCTCGCCGTCGATGGTCTTGGTGAAACGCACACGAATAGGAGAATGAATACCCACAACGTGTTCGCTATAGGCCATCAGGGCCTCGGCAGGATTGGCAAAGCACTTGCCAGTGCCTTCCTCCTCCCGGATATAGGTCAGATAGTAAGAGCCGAGAACCATGTCCTGCGTCGGCACGGTGACAGGCTGGCCGTACTGCGGACGGAGCAGGTTGTTGGCGGAGAGCATCAGCACGCGGGCCTCCGCCTGCGCCTCTGCGGACAGGGGAACGTGAATGGCCATCTGGTCGCCGTCGAAGTCCGCGTTGAAAGCGGTGCAGACCAGGGGGTGCAACCGCAGAGCGCGGCCCTCCACCAGCACTGGCTCAAATGCCTGGATGCCCAGACGGTGCAGCGTAGGCGCACGGTTGAGCATGACGGGGTGTTCCTTGATGACAACCTCCAGCGCATCCCACACCTCGGGCCGCTGCTTATCCACCATCTTCTTGGCGGATTTGATGTTGTTGGCAGCGCCGTCCTCCACCAGCTTTTTCATGATGAAGGGGCGGAAAAGCTCAATGGCCATTTCCTTCGGCACGCCGCACTGATAGAGCTTCAAATCGGGGCCGACCACGATAACGGAACGGCCGGAATAGTCCACGCGCTTACCCAGAAGGTTCTGGCGGAAGCGGCCCTGCTTGCCCTTGAGCATATCGGAAAGGCTCTTGAGGGCGCGGGAATTTGCACCTGTGACGGCGCGGCCGCGGCGGCCGTTGTCTATCAGCGCGTCCACCGCCTCCTGGAGCATACGCTTCTCGTTGCGGACAATGATGTCCGGGGCGCGAAGCTCCATCAGACGTTTCAGGCGGTTATTGCGGTTTATCACCCGGCGGTACAGGTCGTTCAGGTCGCTGGTGGCGAAGCGGCCGCCGTCCAGCTGAACCATAGGCCGCAGCTCGGGCGGGATGACCGGCAGCACGTCGATAATCATCCACTCAGGCTTGTTTCCGGACTGACGGAACGCCTCGACTACCTCCAGGCGCTTGACGATTTTGGCTTTTTTCTGGCCGGTGGCTTCCTTGAGCTGCCCGCGCAGCTCCTCTGCCAGTGCGTCGCAGTCGATGTCCGCCAGGAGCTTTTTGATGGCCTCCGCGCCCATGCCGGCTTCAAAGTCGTCCTCGTATTTCTCCTTCATGTCCCGATACTCTTTTTCTGAGAGTATCTGGCACTTTTGTAGCGGGGAGAAGCCGGGGTCAGTGACAATATAGGCCCCGAAGTACAAGACGTTTTCCAGCACCCTAGGGGTCAGCTCCAGCAACACGCCCATACGGGAGGGAATGCCTTTGAAATACCAGATATGGCTGACAGGGGTGGCAAGCTGAATATGCCCCATCCGTTCACGGCGCACCTTGGATTTTGTGACCTCCACGCCGCAGCGGTCGCATATCTTGCCCTTATAGCGTATTTTCTTGTATTTTCCGCAGTGGCACTCCCAGTCCTTTGTCGGCCCGAAAATGCGCTCGCAGAACAGACCGTCCCGCTCCGGCTTCAGGGAGCGGTAGTTAATGGTTTCCGGTTTTTTTACCTCGCCGGAGGACCAGGAAAGTATCTTCTCCGGCGACGCCATGCCAATCTGTATCGCTTCAAAAGGAGCGTAACTCATTCGTCATCATCCTCCTGTTCGAAAGTATCATCTTCCGCGTCGTCCGCGCCTTCTGTATAATCATCGTCCACAAGGCCATTGTCGCTGCCGAAATCCAGCTCCAGCTTATCCTCGTCTATCTGTTCGATGTTATAGCCGCTCTCCTCAATCTCCCGGTCGTCGGATTTGTATTCGACGGAGCTGAAGGTGGGGGTGAAGTCGTCGTCCTCGTCGTCCTTTAGCTCGATTTCGTCGCCGTCCTTATCCAGCACGCGCACGTCCAGGCACAGGCTTTGCAGCTCCTTCACCAGAACCTTGAAGGATTCCGGCACGCCGGGGGTGGGGATATTGTGGCCCTTCACGATGCTCTCATAGGTACGCACACGACCGGTCACATCGTCACTCTTGACAGTCAGAATCTCCTGGAGGGTATAGGCCGCGCCGTAGGCCTCCAAGGCCCAGACCTCCATCTCGCCGAAGCGCTGGCCGCCGAACTGTGCCTTGCCGCCCAGAGGCTGCTGCGTCACAAGGCTGTAGGGGCCGGTGGAACGGGCGTGAATCTTATCGTCTACCAGGTGGTGCAGCTTGAGGAAGTACACCCAGCCCACGGTGACGTCGTTATCAAAGGGTTCGCCGGTACGGCCGTCGCGAAGCTGTATCTTTCCGTCCTCCCGCAGGCCCGCCAGATTCAGGCATTCGCGGATGGATTCCTCGTTCGCGCCGTTGAATACGGGCGTAGCCACCTTCCAGCCAAGGGCATGGGCCGCATAGCCCAGGTGAACCTCCAGCACCTGCCCGATGTTCATTCGGGAAGGAACGCCCAGAGGGTTCAGCACGATGTCCAGCGGTGTGCCATCCGGCAGATAGGGCATATCCTCCCTCGGCAATATACGGGAGACAACACCCTTGTTTCCGTGACGGCCGGCCATTTTGTCGCCCACGGAGATTTTCCTCTTCTGGGCAATATACACACGGACGACCTGATTCACGCCGGGGCCCATCTCGTCCCCGGCCTTACGGGTGAATACCTTCACGTCCACCACGATGCCGCTCTCGCCGTGGGGCACCTTCAAGCTGGTATCCCTGACCTCTCGGGCTTTTTCGCCGAAGATGGCGCGGAGCAGCCGTTCCTCTGCGGTCAGGTCGGTCTCGCCCTTCGGCGTGACCTTACCTACCAGGATGTCTCCGCTGTGCACCTCTGAGCCGACGGTGATGATGCCACGCTCGTCCAGGTATTTCAGCGCGTCCTCGCCAACGCCGGGGATGTCCCGGGTAATCTCCTCCGGGCCGAGCTTGGTATCGCGGCTGTCGCACTCATGCTCCTCCACATGGATGGAGGTATATACGTCCTCCATAACCACGCGCTCGCTGAGGAGGATAGCGTCCTCGTAGTTGTAGCCCTCCCAGGTCATGAAGCCGACCAGGACGTTCTTGCCCAGGCTCAGCTCGCCGTCCTTGGTGGAGGGGCCGTCCGCCAGCACGTCGCCCTTTTGCACCCGCTCCCCTGCGTTTACGATGGGGCGCTGGTTGAAAGCTGTGGACTGGTTGGAACGGGCGAATTTTATCAGGTGATATTCCTTCACATCGCCGCTGTCGTATTTCATGACGATGTGGTCGGCATCCACGGATACGACCTGGCCGTCCTCCTCCGCCAGAACGCAGTCGGCAGAGTCCACAGCACATTTATGCTCGATGCCGGTGGCAACGATGGGGGCCTCCGTCGTCAGCAGAGGCACAGCCTGACGCTGCATATTCGCGCCCATCAGGGCACGGTTCGCGTCGTCGTTTTCAAGGAAGGGTATCATGGCCGTAGCGATGGACACCATCATGCGGGGGCTTACGTCCACATAGTCCACCTGGCTCTGATCCACAGCAATAATCTCGTCTCTGTGGCGGCAGGTAACGCGGGCATTGACGAAATGGCCCTCATCGTCCACCTCCGACGCCTGCGCCACGAAGAAGCGATCCTCCTGGTCGGCGGTGAGGTATTCCACATCCGTGGTGACGAGGCCGGTATTCTTGTCCACCCGGCGGAAGGGGGCCACCAGGAAGCCGTAATCATCCACGCGGGCGAAGCTCGCGAGATAGGAGATAAGACCGATGTTCGGCCCTTCAGGGGTCTCTATGGGGCACAGACGGCCATAGTGGCTGTAATGCACGTCTCGGACGTCGAAGTTCGCGCGCTCACGGCTCAGACCGCCGGGGCCAAGGGCGGACATACGCCGCTTGTGGGTCAGCTCAGCCAGCGGGTTCGTCTGATCCATGAACTGACTGAGGGGGGAGGAGCCGAAAAACTCCTTGATGGCCGCGGAAACGGACCGGATATTGATAAGGCTCTGGGGGGTGATGACGTTGGGATCCTGGATGGTCATACGCTCCCGAATAACGCGCTCCATGCGGGTGAAGCCGATGCGGAACTGGTTTTGCAGCAGCTCGCCCACACTGCGGACGCGGCGGTTGCCAAGGTGATCGATGTCGTCCGCCTTGCCGACGCCATGAGCCAGGCAGTTGAGGTAGTTGACGGAGGCAAATATATCGTCCACGATGATGTGCTTGGGGATAAGCACGTCCATATTCTCCACGATGGCGTCCTTCAGGGCGTCCTCATCGTCTCCAAACTGCTCCAGAAGCTGACGCAGAATGAGCCAGCGGACGTTTTCCTTGATGCCAAGCTCCGCCGGGTCGAAGGAGACGAAAGCGTCCATCGGCACCATGCCGTTGCCGAACACCCGCACGCTCTGACCGTGCTCATCGAGCACGGTGGCATCCAGCAGGCCCCTGGCGGCAATGGCCTCCGCACGGTCGCGGTCGAGCACCTCGCCCGCCTCCGCCAGCAGCTCGCCGGTCTGGAGATCCGCGATAGGCGCGGCCAGCTTGAAGCCAATGATACGGCTCCAGACGGCCAGCTTTTTGTTGACCTTATAGCGCCCAACGGTGGACATATCATACCGCCGCCGGTCGAAGAACAGCCCGTACAGCATGGCCTCCGAGGTCTCCACCGTGGGAGGATCGCCGGGGCGCAGCTTTTTGTATATCTCCAGGAGGGAATTTTCCCGGCTGTGGATGGTATCCCGCTCCAGGGTGCTGACAATGCGCACGTCATTGCCAAAAATCTCCAAAAGCTGCTCGTCTGTAGTGGCGCCCGCCTCCAAATCCGGCGCGCAGGTCAGCCAGGTATAGGGCTTATCCGGGTTATAGGCGCCCATAGCCCGCAGCAGCCAGGTTACCGGCAGCTTGCGGTTTTTGTCGATGCGGACGTAGAAAATGTCGTTTACGTCCGTCTCATACTCCAACCACGCACCGTGATAAGGGATGGTGGTAGCGCCAAAGAGGTTTATGTTGGTCTTGTCCGCATGGACGTCAAAGTAGACGCCGGGGGAACGGACAATCTGGGAGACGATAACGCGCTCTGCGCCGTTGATGATAAACGTGCCGCTGTCCGTCATCAGGGGGAAATCCCCCATGAATATCTCCTGCTCCGTGGTCACGTCCGTTTCCTTGTTCCGCAGATGGACGGAGACCTTGATGGGGGCGGCATACGTGGCGTCCCGGGCCTTGCATTCCTGCTCTGTGTACTTGGGCTTCTCATTCATGGAATAGTCCACGAAGGACAGCTCCAGGTTTCCGGAATAGTCCGTAACCGTAGCGACATCCCGGAACACGTCCCGAAGTCCCTCCTCCAGAAACCACTTGTAGGACTTCTTCTGGACTTCCAGCAGGTTCGGCATGTCCTGGATCTCTGTGACGCGGGCAAAGCTCTTGCGAAGCGTTTTGCCATAGTAGACATCCTTTGGCATGGGCATAAAAAAGATCACTCCTTCGGCAAAGTATGATACGCCAGGTGGGGTTGTTACAAAATGACGGCAGCGACTTGATTTTTCCCATCAATGTGGTATAATAAAGACAGTTGAAAAATGGGTATGAATACCCACCTTTCAGAACATAGCAAGGTATGTATTATATCATTTTGCCGTGAGGCTTGTCAAGCCCTATCATACAATAAAAATAAATAAATTTCTCGCGGCGGGTCATCTCGCCGCTTTTTTGCTGAAAAGGAGGTCGTTTCTTGGACTACCGGGCCACCATTCTGCTTTATGCGGAGCTGCTCCTCGCCCTGTTCCTGCTGTGGCGGGAAGGACTGTTCCGCACCCGCGCCCAGCGCGTCGCCGTCATCGTGCTGGTGCCGCTGGCTTTCGCCCTGCGGTACTGCTTTTTGACCTATGAGACTCTGGATTATCAGGACTGGATCAAGGTCTGGATAGAATCTCTGCGAACCTCCGGAGCCTGGAATGGCCTGGGTGAGGAAATCTGGTCATGCAACTATAACGTACCTTATCTGTATTTCCTCGCGCTCATCTCCAAAAGCCAGGTATATGACCTTCTGCTGGTGAAAGACCTGAGCATACTATTCGATGTGATACTTGCCTGGGCCGCCATGCGGCTGGTGGGCGTTTTGAATCCCGACAGTCCCGCCAGAAAGCTGACCGCCTTTATTCTGGTTCTTTGGATGCCCACGGTCATTTTAAACGGATCCCTTTGGGGCCAGTGCGACAGCATTTACGCCGCCTTTGCCGTGCTGGCAGTCTATCTTGCGCTGGACGGCCGCTCCGGTTGGAGCGTTGCCTGCATTGCCCTGTCCGTCTCCTTTAAGCTTCAGGGCATCTTCCTGCTGCCGGTGTATTTTCTGTTTCTGGTGTCCCAAAAGGTCAAGCTCCGGCACATCCTTGTTTTCCCTCTGACCTATGTTCTCTCCATCCTGCCTGCAGTGCTGGCCGGACGGGATTTCTGGGAGCTGCTGACTCTGTATTTCCGAAACACCAGCTCCATTGGGGACGGACTGAACTATAATTCCTCCTCCATCTATGCTCTGCTGAATTTCGACAGCCTCTCCACTGAGGCGGGCGAGCGCATCGGCATCCTACTGGCTTTCTTCTTCTGCTGCGCTGTTTA
>JAJBVW010000177.1:12876-16860 GCA_020866945.1 Oscillospiraceae bacterium | reverse complement strand
AAAAAACTCGGCATTCATAGTGTCTCTCCTTCACGTTGTACTGTGATTATGATAATTAGAAGTCTATCTCCATACGCAGACGCACATTGGCAATCTGCTTTTCCGTGAATCGATGCTCCTGGCCTCCGGCAGCAACGACCACATCTCCGTCCTCATAGGCCGTCAGGTCGCCTACCCATAGCTTAGCGCCGTCCACAGCGCTATATAGCCGTACCTCTACCTTTGAGCCGAGAAAGCGCTGGAAATCAGACGGGCGTTTCAGCGAACGCTCGCACCCGGCGGAACTGACCTCAAAGATATAGCTGTCCGGCACAGGGTCTTTCTCGTCCAAGATTGGATCCATGGCGCGCGAAACGGTTTCGCAGTCGTCAAGCGTTACGCCCTCTGGGCCATCCAGATAGATGCGCAGATATTTCTGACCAGCCTCAGTCACATATTCTACATCCCAAAGCTCCAGACCGGCCTCCTCCACTACGGGAAGCGCCAAATCCCAAACATTTTTTTCAATTCGATTCATAGCATACAATTTCCAGTTTCTGACAATTTCTTTTATATCAAGAAAAAGAGTGGGACACGACCCACTCCAGGAAAAGACCTTTACTATGATTGACTATACCATATCCTGCCTCGCAAATCAAGACCTTTTTTTAAATAAAGATAAGTACCTCAGTTAATTATCCGAAAAAATGCTTCAAAATCGTTTCATTTTGGATTCGTCTCATAGAAATCTCCTGTAGTTCTGCCCTCATGGCTGTTTAGCGCCTGCGATTTTTTGTAGTATCTATTGCGGCCCCAGGCTTTCACGCAGGCGTTCAAGGGCCTTTTTTTCAATGCGGGAAACGTAGGAGCGAGATATGCCCACAATTTGCGCTACCTCTCGCTGTGGCAGAGGCGGCTTTCCCTCCAGACCATAGCGCAAGCGAATGATTTGTGCCTCTCGGCCTGAAAGAACAGTATCCACTGCCCGCCGCACCTGGACTGCGGCTTCCCGGCGGGACAGCGCCTCCAGCATATCCTCCCCATCCGATATAGTGTCCAGCAGAGCCAAGCCGTCCCCATCCTCGTCGGAATCCAGGGCATCAGACAAAGAAACATCCCCCGCACTCTTTTTTTGGCCCCTAAAGTGCATTAATATTTCGTTTTCTATACATTTGGATGCATAGGTTGCCAGTCGGACGCCTTTATCTGGCCGATAGGTGGATACACCCTTAATGAGACCAATGGTACCGATGGAGACCAAATCCTCCGCGTCGGCACTGGTTGTATAGTACTTTTTGATAATGTGCATCACAAGACGCAAATTATGCTCTATCAGCGTATTTCTGGCCTCCATATCCCCTTCCAAAGCGCGCTGAATACACACCTGCTCCTCCTGTGGCTTCAGGGGGCGCGGGAATGAGGAAGCGTTGTCCCCCATGCGCAGCATCATCAGTGCGCTGGAGACGAGAAGCATGAATGTTGTGGATAGCATAGCTGTTATCACCCTCCCCAGCAGACTATGCTATCTCTGTTTGTCCTGATTCGACTTTATTTGCAGCTGTTTATTCCTCCGCCCACGCGCGGGAGCGGGAGACAGCTTTGTGCCAGCCTTTCATCAGTGCTGCGGCCTGCTCAGGCTTCATGGATGGCTCAAACCGGCGCTGAGTGCGGCGCATGGCTCGCACGTCCTCCAGGCTTGTCCAGACACCGGCGTTTAGACCCGCCAGAAACGCTGCACCAAGGGCTGTGGTCTCCACAGTCTGTGGCCGGTCAATGGGCCGCTGCAAAATATCGGCCTGGAACTGCATCAGTATGTCGGAAACCGCTGCGCCGCCGTCCACTCGTAATGCGTCCAGCTGTTTTCCGGCGTCTGCTTCCATAGCGTGCAGCAAATCCGCTACCTGATAGGCGATGCCCTCCAGCACAGCGCGGCAGATATGCGCCCGGTTGGTTCCTCTTGTGATGCCGACGATGGTTCCTCTTGCATAAGCGTCCCACCAGGGAGCACCCAGGCCCGTGAACGAGCTGACTACATACACGCCGCCCGTATCCGGGACGGATTCGGCCAGAACATCGCACTCGTGGGCAGTGGAAATAAGGCCCAGCTCATCGCGCAGCCATTGGATAGAGGAACCCGCGTTAAAGACGCTGCCCTCTACAGCATAGGCAGTCTGGCCGTCAATCTGCCAGCCAACACAGGTCAGAAGTCCGCCCTTGCTCTCCGGCACGACAGGGCCTGCATTCATCAGCGTGAAGCAGCCGGTGCCATATGTATTTTTTGCCTGTCCCGGTTCCAGGCATCCCTGTCCCAGCAAAGCGGCCTGCTGGTCTCCGGCGGCTCCGCATACAGGGACGCCTGCCAGTTTTTCCAAACCAGAGATGCCCTCCTTAATTCTCCCGAAGGCAAAGGAATTAGGAACTGGCTGCGGCAGCATTCCCATAGGTATGTCCAGCGCATGACACAGCTCCTCATCCCAGCACAGACGATGAATGTCAAACAGCATGGTGCGGGAGGCATTAGAATAATCTGTCATATGCCGCCCTGTCAGATTCCAGATGAGCCAGGTATCCACAGTGCCGAACAAAAGCTCGCCTGCCTCCGCTCTTTTTCGTGCGCCGGGAACATTATCCAGTATCCACTTCAGCTTTGTGCCGGAAAAATAAGGATCCGGAACAAGGCCAGTCACCTGGCGAATATGCTCCGTCATGCCTTCTGCCTCTAGCTGCTGGCAGATAGGTGCCGTCCGGCGGCATTGCCATACAATAGCGTTATATATCGGCTCACCGGTTTTTCTGTCCCAGACGATAGTAGTCTCTCGCTGATTGGTGATGCCGATGGCTGCAATGTCCGCCCTGGACAAGCCGGAGCGCTCAAAGGCAGCTCCCAGCGCATGAAGCTGCGTGCCTAAAATATCTCCAGGGTCGTGCTCAACCCAACCTGGATGTGGGTAATGCTGCGGAAAGGGATATTGCTCCAGAGAAACGATATTCCCTTTGACATCAAAAATAATGGCCCGAGAGGTAGTTGTGCCCTGATCCAACGCAATCACATAACCGTTCATACTGCTTCTCCTTTGGTTGACGGACAATTGAAAATGATATATAATGCCGATAATAAAACGATAACGATAATTTATGTAAAATTATAGCATATTCTGAGGGGTATTTCTATGGTTCAATCCAATATCTTTACATTTCGTTCCTCCAATGGGGTCAATGACATTCACTGCTGTCAGTGGATGCCGGAAGGCAGCGTCCGCGCCGTTATCCAGATTGTCCACGGTGTTGCGGAGTACATTGAGCGCTATCATGACTTCGCCGTCTTTATGGCAGAGCATGGCTATCTGGTGGTCGGGGACGACCATCTTGGCCACGGACAAAGTATTGCAGATGAATCGGAGCTTGGATGGTTTGGGGACGCGGATGGCTGGACGTTTCTTGTAAAGGACGAAAAGCTGCTTCGGGATAGACTTCAGGAGCAATATCCGGACATTCCGCTTATTTTGTTCGGTCACAGCATGGGCAGCTTTATCTCCCGCACCTATCTGGGCTGGTATCCGGGCGACCATGATTTGTGCATTCTGTCCGGCACGGGGTATCACGCGGCCATCGTGTGCAAAGCAGGAAAACTGCTGGCCCAGCGGGAGATAAAAAAACATGGCAGCAAATATCGCAGCAAAACCTTACAAAACGTGGCCTTTGGCGGCTATATGAAGGGCATTGAAAATCCCATTGGAGAAAACGACTGGATATGCCGGGATGAGAAGATTGTCCGCAAATATGACGCCGACCCCAAATGCGGATTTATCGCCACCGCGGGACTAATGCGGGATATGATGAGCGGGCTTGATATTATCTGCAAAGGCTCACATCTGGAAAAAATGGATAAAACCATGCCCGTTCTTTTTATTGCGGGAGACGCAGACCCTGTGGGCAGCCATGGCAAGGGCGTAAATAAAACAGCCGGCCGTTTCCGCAAGGCCGGTATGTCAGATGTATCAGTGA
>JAJBVW010000177.1:0-12866 GCA_020866945.1 Oscillospiraceae bacterium | reverse complement strand
TTTGGGATGATGTCCTCTCCTGGTTGGAAAAGCAGCTGGCCCGGTGAGGAGGGCCTGAACACGGAGATCGGAGAAAAATTTTTTAGTGGTACTGTTCATTATCATGCTGACATTACTCGGGCTGCTTATCGCCAACACTAAAACACTAATCTGTAACGACAGAGATAATAACCAATCACCCGGGCAGGAATTGAACTGCACGGGTAATTATTACTTCACTGAAATACATACACCGCAGCCGTCTCCCAGTCCGTGTCTGTGGGCAGCCAGGCTGTGAAGGATCCTTCATTTGGGATGGCCTCATACACTGTACCATTGGCTGTCAGGATATACACGGGAGAGTCCACAGCGGTTTCAGGCAGCGTGCCGGTCAACTGAAAATAGCCTTCCAGCGTTTCATCTGATTCGTCGGCAGTAAGGACACTCTCTGCTTTTGACGCATCGCTCAGAACGCTTTCATTTCTTTCCGGTGCGGGATATACGGCGGGGTATTCCAGAATATAATCCAGCGTCCGCTCCGCAAGCTCTATGACAACTACGTCCGCTTGCTGCTGCGCAATGTAGTCCAGGCGATAGCTGCGCAGTCGGGAGAACCAGGCTGTCGCGAAGCTCTGGGCCATATAGGGATAAAGATTGCGGCCAGAGGAATCCCGGAACATGAGAAGAGAGCCTGTCCCATCCTCATTGGCGGTTTTGATTGTAACATCGTCATAATTACCAAAGCTGCTGGTATAAGTGAACGTAAAACCCTCGCTCCATGCATAATCCATCTCCAGCTCTGTGCCAGTGGGATAGAGCATCTCATATAAATCGCCCAGATGATTCGCCTCCGCCGTAAAGGGGCCGGAAAAATAATCGCTCTCCATCCCAACAGAGGCCAGAATAACATCAGCCGCCAGGGCCGCGCCCTTACTGTTCCAGTGACTGTCCCACTTCCAATATAGCTCCTCGTCTACAGCGGAGAAGGCCGTGTAAAGGTCAGCGTAGTTCACCCCCTGCTCATCCAGAACCGTTGTCAGTCGGGAGAGATTGCTGCTCTCTGCCACAGTGACATAGTCAGGGGCGTGCTCAGGATAGAGAGTATATTTTCCGCAGGGAACCGCAAAAACAAATGCTGCTCCCTGGCTTTCTGCGTATTCCTGCATCAGGTACAGGCTGCGGGCGCTGCACCAGATTTCCCGGTCTGTGAGCTGATTCGCACCGGAAATGCCGTCTACCGCCGCACCATAAAACAGCCAGCCATCCGGGCCGATAAGAACATCCTCATTGGCGGAGGTATGAAACACGTTAGCGCACAGCTTATCCCATGCGGTTATCAGATTCAATCGCAGATAGAACCCGTTGGAGACATAGGTCTGTAAATCGGATAAAAAGCTCGTATTGATCGACCCATTCGTCTTTATCAGACGCAGCTTTGACACGGGGGCTTCGTTGGCTGCCGCCTCCGAAGGGCCGTTGATGGCCAGTCCCACTGTGGGAATCAGACAGGCGGCAAAAAACAGGACGATGAATACAATACACAGCACTCTTTTCATGCTATCATACCACCCCTCTTAAAACTGCTGGTAGATGAACGGCTGAAAGCCGCTCTGCGCCATGCTCATAACACACAGAACAAATAGCCCTGTGCAAACAACATAGGAGACTGGTTCCGCCCATTTTGCGGCCAGAAGTCTATTTTTCAGCTTTGGTGCTTTCATCGTGGAGGCCAGAATGCCAAAAGCCAGGCAGAACACGCACAGGCCGGTAAGCATCTGCTGAATCTCCAGTGTCCCCAAGGCAGAAAAACTCCAGCCTGTGAACATAGCAGAAAGCATCTGCCCCGCCTGCTCCATGGAACCAGAGCGGAACAGCACTGTTCCAAGCAGCACTACAAGCCATGTATAAATATGCAGCACGGCCCTGCCAGGGGCGCTCTCTTCCAGCTTTTTGGTTCGGAGGATGCCCACTCCCTCCAGCAGACAGAACAGCCCATGCCACAGTCCCCACAGAACATAGCTCCAATCCGCTCCGTGCCATAGTCCGGTTAGGAGCCAGACCACCGTTGTCGGAATCAGAACGGACAGCTTATTGGCCTTTGGCCGCCCATATTTGGCGGCCCATTTTTTATAAAGCCTCTGCATGGGTTTGCTCATAACCAAAGGCATATAGAGATAATTGCGGAACCATGTGGTCAGGCTAATGTGCCAGCGTTTCCAGAAATCCGTCATCCCCAAGGCTGTATAAGGCCGGTCGAAGTTTTCAGGGAAATCGAAACCGAACATCTTTCCAAGACCCAGGGCCATATCCGTATAGCCGGAAAAGTCAAACAGTATCTGCACCGCGTAGCCTATGGCGCCAAGCCATGCAATGCGCGCGTCCAGCACGGAACCGGCGTAAATAGTGTCTACCATAGCGCCCACAGTGTCCGCAATCAGCAGCTTTTTTGCCATACCGCACATGAAGCGGCGAAGACCTGCCGCTGTCTTTTCCGGCGTGCAGACGCGGCTTTCTATCTGCGGCGCGGCAGTCTTATAGCCAACAATAGGGCCGGAGAGGATTGTCGGGAACAGACATATATACAGCCCGGTTTTCAAAATATTTCGCTCCATATTCTTGGGCTTTCTGTATACCTCTATTACATAGCTGAGAGCTGTAAAGGTGAAAAAACTGATGCCCAAAGGCAGCGCAATACCAGGAAGTGGAATAGATAGGCCGAACAGGGAGTTGATGTTTTCAATGAAAAAGTCCAGATATTTGAACACCGCCATCAGCCCCAGGTCTGCAGTCACTGTCAGGAACAAAACCATATACCGCCCCTTAGTTTTCGGTGCCATAACCCCCAGCAACCGCCCTGCCCCCCAGTTTATCACGACGGAGGCCAGCAGCAGCGGCAGATAGGCGACATCTCCAAAAGCATAGGATATGAGACTAAAAACTAAAAGGACGAAATTCTTTCCCCGAATGTTCGGAACCAGTCGATAAACAACATACAGCACCGGCAGAAACGCAAACAGAAAAATCGCACTGGAAAATACCACAGGCCCACCTCCTCTTTATGCGGTAAAATAATGGGGCCGGCCTATGGCCGGCCCCTCAAAAAAGCCTCACTGTGTTCTTGACGTAGGAGCGGCGAATGTATCAGCACCACTCCTGATAATCGGTCTTTTCTTCCTTTTCCTCCGGACGAACGTAGGTTACGACCACACGGCGATTTGGCTCAACGCCGACGGAGCTGGTGGTGACACCCTCATAGTCCTGCAGAGCAGTGTGTATCACATGGCGTTCATAGGAGTTCATCGGCTCCAAAGCCATATTACGGCGATATTTCACCGCCTTAGCGGCCATTTTTTCCGCCAACCGTACCAGGGATTCTTCCCGCTTGGCGCGGTAATTCTCCGCATCCACGTTGATGTGTCCCCGGCGCTCGCTGCCCCGGTTCACGGCGTAATTCGTGAGGTGCTGGATGGCGTCCAGAGTCTCTCCCCTGCGGCCAATTACAGCGCCTATACCCTGGCCGGACAAATTGACATTCAGACCGCCGCCCTCACGAGGAGAAATATCAATTTCCGCATCCACGCCCATCCGTTCCAGCAAACCGCTAAGAAACGCCTCTGTACGCTCTGCCTGGGTGCCGTCCGGCTGTTTTTTGCTTTGGGGCGCGGGAGCTTCCGCCGCCTCAGTAGCCTCCTGGCTGAGCACAGGCTTTTCTTCTTTCTTTTGGTCTGAAGCAGGTGTGGATTCCGGCGTTTGTGCCGGTTCTTCGCTTGGAACAGGCTGCGGTTCGTCCGGCGCTTCATAGGTCACGCGGACAACAGCCTCCACAGCGCCTATACCGAGAAAGCCAGTTTTGCCGCGTTCTACAATCTCAACTGAAATATCATCGCGCTCAAGGCCCAGCTGAGATAGCGCCTTGGAAACGGCGTCATCCGCGGTCTTGGCTTTTACTTCGATGGATTTAAGCATAGCTGCAAAATTCCTCCGGTAATTGTCGTCTGCCGGTGCGTCTGCGTCTGCATCGGCTGTGTCATCGTAATCCGCCGCCGTAGATGGATCAGCTGGTGCAGCAGCCTCGGCTGCTTGCGCCGCAACGGGCGGCTCATCATCGGCATCTTCATTCTCTGTTTCAGATATATCTTCCGATTGAATTTCCGTTTCCTCAGACGGATGTTCCACGACAGGCTCAACCTGGGAATCTTCCACTTCGGGAATCTCCTCAGCGGTTACATCTGCTGTCTTCTCCTCCGCAGATGCCTCGTTCTCCGGCAAAGCAACAGGCTCGGTCATGGCCTCCTCAGCTGCGGCCATATCCTCAACATACCCCTCGCTCTCAGCTGCGGCAGCTGCGGTCTTTTCCTCTGCCTCCTCCGGATTAGTGTAGCGATCAGGAACATAGGCCCGGCCGCGGGCATAGCGCCGATTCCCCACCTGGGAGGGCGGCACTTCTTCACCTGTCTGTCCACGCTTTGCCAGCTTGGCGGCGCGGGCCTCAGCAGCCTTCCGCTCCGTCTCTTTTTGGGCGGCTGCGGCCTGCTGCTTTTTCTTGGAAGTATTCTTATTGACAGTAGTGGCCCCTTCGGCCTTCAGTTTCTCTGTAGCCTGACGTTTTGCCTCCAGTTCAGCCTCACGGGCCTTCTCCCGCTCGATGCGGTCTGCATCTTCAATATCCAACTGGCGGTTGAATATCTTATTCAGGATAAGCTCCTGAATCATGGAGAAGACATACTGGACGCACCAGTAAACGCCCATAACACCAGGCATGGTGAGGCAGATCCACAGGGAGATAACCGGCATCATCAGCGTCATAGTGGCGTTCGTGCTCTGGGTGTCCTTGGTCTGGGGCTGGGCCGCCATGGAGACCTTCATGGAAGCCCAGCTCAGTACGGCTGCCAGCACCGGGATCAGGAAAAGTCCCAGGGCCGGTCCCCAGACGGATGGGTTGCTCCAATCCCAGGCCCAAACCCTGAAGTTAGGCGTTTGACCCAGATCCATGCCGAGGAATTTGTAGGACAGAGGCTGAAGCTTGTCCGACAGACCAGAGAAGTCCGAAAAATGCTCGGTGATGAACTGGGACTGGAAGATTTGCTGATAGGTCTCCGCTGTATTTCTGGTAGAATAATCGGCTAAGTTATAACCAAGCTCGATCAGCTTTTCGTAGATGGCACCGCCCTCAGACAAAAGGTCTGAGGAAACGCCCATCATAGTGGTCAGCGGGTAGCGGATGGCGCGCCACAGGGCGAGCAGGATAGGATAGGGCAGCAGAGACCAAAGGCACCCCGACATGGGGTTTACGCCCTCCTCCTTGTATAGCTTGCTGACCTCCTGTTGGTATTTCTGCTGGTCATTGCCGTATTTTTTCTCCAGCTCCTTGAGCCGGGGGGTCATACGGCTGGTACGCATCATGCTCTTCTTGCTTTTTAGCTGGAAGGGCAGCATAATAAGCTTCACAATCAGGGCGAACAGGATAACGGCTACGCCGTAGTTGCCCGTCCAGTTGTAAAACCAGAGCATCAGCTTGCCAAATGGTTTTGCAATCGCTTCTAACATAGTACTCTCCTAATCATTTGTTACGGAACGGGATCGTAGAAATCATGCTCCCCTCGATGGAATGGATGACACCGCAGTATGCGTTTGAGCGCCAGCCAGCCGCCCTTCCAGGCGCCGTAGCGGTCAATGGCTATCAGGGCATACTCGCTGCAGGTGGGGATGAATCGGCAGCACGGCTTCGTTACCGGGGATATATACTTCCTGTAGAAACGCACAATAGCCAGCAGCACACGCTTCAATGCAGCGATGCCCCCAGCTCTTGGCTTGCGGACAGAAGCTCCTTTTCCAGCCGTTGATAGCTGGCCTGCACCGCCCGCGTTCTTGCCACAATGACCCAGTCATAGCCGGGCCGGAACTCGGCCTCATGCAGGCGGTATATCTCCCGCAGACGGCGGCGCACACGATTGCGCGTGTGGGCCTTGCCGATTTTTGTGGTCACGGTGAGACCCAGGCGGTTCTCCTGTCTCTTGTTTTTCCGGGCATATAATACCAGACACGGACGCACGGCGCTCGTCCCCCGCTTATAGACCCGGCGAAAGTCGTTGTTAGTTCTTAAGGAGGAAGTATATTTCACAGGGACGCCCCATTCCGGGCCGAATCAGTAGCTCAGTCTTTTGCGGCCCTTGGCACGGCGGGCAGAGAGAACCTTGCGCCCGTTGCGGGTGGACATACGCTTGCGGAAGCCATGCTCCTTCTGGGCGTGGCGCTTCTTGGGCTGATAAGTGCGTTTCATTGGTTGATTCCTTTCTGTGTTTGGTATTTACTCAACATCGGCTGGGCCGAAGTAGTTGACGTGTCTGTAGTGTTCAAGGTGACCACTAACTGCAACATTATATATAAAATCTGCGGTTGTGTCAACATAAAATTCCGCGTTTTTCCAAAACAAAAGGCGGCCGGTGCATTCCGTCCGCCTTGTTCATCATGATAATAACGCTTTATGCCTTCGGCAGATCCTCGCCACGGAAATATTTTTCCAAAGGCTTATAGATGAGCATGGCGACAATCAGTGTCAGGAGAATCTCGCCAAGCATATACCAGCCGTTATACAGGAAGGAGTAGAGCCACGGGCCGGTCATGGTCATACCCATGAACTCCTCCGGCATCCACACGCCCCATATCCACGCTCCGCTGATGAGGTGGCACACAAACCGCAGGCAAAACGTAACCACAATACCCACGGCAACAGCGGCGCGATGATTTTTGATGAACCTGTCAAAGAGGCCGGCGAGGCCGATGACTGTATAGGCGATGATGTAGTCCAGAAAGACAATGCCGACAGCCATGATGAAGCTTGAGGCGTAGCCCACGTTACTGGCTCCCAGAATCAGCTGAACAACGCTGTAAACAAAGGCTGTTACAGCTCCCCACTTCCAGCCATAGCGGAAGCTGATAATGACCAGCGGCAGCATACTGCACGCAGTCAGACCGCCGCCAAAGGGCATGGGTATCTGCACCAGGCTCAAAACAGTAGCCAAGGCGATAAAAATGGCGCTCTCAACAAGCTTGCGGGTGGTAATTTTTTTCATGAAATGTCTCCTTTCAAAATTGAGAGGAAAACCAACCGCCGGTCAGGTGATTCCAATACCCGACCGGCGGTCATTCACGGCTCACGCCGTGGCTTTCCTACGCCGGCATTACCCGGATCAGGTTCCAGGGTTCGATGTATTGGTACATCATCTCAGCCAGGCCATTATCCCAGCACCCCTATTACTTATGATATTATATTATACCATTTCTTTGCCTCTGTCAATATCCGCGCCATCCTGTTTTTCGGGATAACCGCAGCCGCAGTACTCCTGGCGATAGAGGCCGTATTCCTTGGATAGCTGGATGGAACGAAGATAGCCGTTTCGCTTTTTGAAATCCGAGGGAAGCCATTTAACATTATATTTCTGAGCCAGGGTCTCCCCTATCTGATTTATGAGCGGAGCGTTTTTGTGTGGGCTGACCGTCAGCGTTGTGCCGAAATAATCGAAGGCGCCCTCCGCCGCCTGCCTTGCCGTTTCCTCCAAGCGAAGGCGAAAGCATACAGTGCACCGTGCGCCGCCCTCTGGCAAATTTTCCATACCCTTGACAGCCTGCTCGAACGCAGAGCCATGCCAGCCAGGCGCCAACAGAGACGGCGGATGTGCCATAGGCATGGCTGCCAAAAGCTGTTTCAGCGTGGCAAGCCGCCGGTTATATTCCGACTCCGGTCGGATGTTGGGGTTATAAAACAGCAGAGTAACGTCAAAATATTGGGTAATATATTCCAGCACATAGCTGGAGCATGGCCCGCAGCAGCCTTGCAGAAGCAGGCTTGGCCGACTGTCCAGGGCCGCAATTACCCCGTCCAGCTCCTTTTGATAGTTCCTTTTTTCCATTCTGTCACCCCCGTGATGAAGCTATCATATCACACTTTTACAGGAGAAGAAAACTGTTTTTATAGCAATTAGCTTTAAAACATAAGACTTAAGACTTGTTTAAAAAAGAAAATCATCGCCGAAAATAATCTCGGCGGTGATTTTTATGAAAAGTGAAAAATTCAGATTTCGTTTGAGGCCCTGGGAGATTGCGCTGCTTTTGGCGTTGGTCATTACCTTCTGCGCGGGAATTTGGGCGCAGCGGACACAAAGCAGACTCACCGGGCAGCTTATCCGGCTGCACGTTGTCGCGAACTCTGACAGCAGCGACGACCAGGCGGAAAAGCTGCAGCTTCGGGACAAGGTGCTGGCAGTACTCTCCCCTCTGTTGGCAGACTGTGAGACACAGGCAGATGCTGCCGCAGTGATTGCAGAAAATATAGAGACCATAGAAGCCCTTGGGGATGTAGCTGTCAGCCTGGAAACAGAGTATTATCCCACACGGGAATATAACACCTTTTCCCTCCCAGCAGGAGAATATCTCTCCCTTCGAGTGGAGATCGGCCAGGGCCAGGGCCAAAACTGGTGGTGTGTGGTATTCCCACCCCTGTGCACAGAGGCATTGGCAGAGGACACAGGAGACGCGGCAGACGCGTTCAGCCTACTGTCAGATGAGGACGAAAGCCTTATAACCCAGGACGGACAGGGATATATCCTGCGTTTTCGACTGATAGAGCTTTGGGGCGAGATGAAAGAGGCGCTGAACTAGATTCTGGCCGGGGTCGGCAGCTCCAAGTCCTCCCCAGGGTCGTCTTTAGAGGCAATGGATACCGGCCCGTTCTGAATCATAACAACTGTTTTCGCCGGTTGGGTCATCACCATCAGCGCGCCAAATTTATCCACCGCGAAGGCAAAGCCATACAGAGGCATTCCCCGGTATATTACGTCCACATGATTCATCAGCGTCAGGCACAGACGGCAGTAATCCTCCATTCGTTCCGCATGATTGGCCGGATACTCCCCTACCAGTGCCGCCAGGTCAGCAGCCACCGGGGCCATAAGCTCCTCCATGGGCGGGGCATTCTTCGGATCCAGGGTGAACAGGAACACAATGCCGTCGTCCGTCATTCTGGCTCGCAGACTGCCGATAGGCTTTTCATCCAGTACCACATCGCAGGGCCAGTAGATTCGCGCTCGGCTTCCCACAGCGCGGCACAGGGAAGCTGCCGCCATATGAGGCAGACAGCGGGCCTCTTGCGCGGTGCAGTGAAGCGTCACAGATACGGCGAAGGTTGCCTGGCCCCTCCCTGCCGCCGCCAGAATATAACCTGGGCCGAGACAGGCCGCCTCCTCCAGCAGGGAGTCCGCCTCCGGCAGACAGCGAAAGGCAAATCCCTCCGGGGGCTGAAATTCATTCAGCATAGTTATATATCTCCTTGTTTTGCCAGTGATATATGAGGAAGGGGATCGTCACAGGGGCGGAAGGTCTCCCCCCTCTGGCAGCGATCCCCTTGTTGGTTTATGCTTGTGCTTATGCGGTGATTATTTCAGGGTGATGAGCAGTTCGCCAGCCTTTACGCTGTCGCCCTTCTTCACAAGAACCTGGTCGATAACACCAGCCTTCCGAGCCACGATGCTGGTCTCCATCTTCATGGCTTCCACAACAGCCAGCACCTGGTTCTCGTCTACCTCATCGCCCACCTGAACCTCCACCTTGGAGATCATGCCTGGGATAGAGGCACCGACCTGCCGGTCATCGTCCGGGTCGGCCATGACCACAGACACGCCCGCGTCCTTGGCCGTGGGATCAACCACCGCCACCTCGCGGCGCATTCCGTTCAGCTCAAACTGTACGTTTCTGGTGCCGTCCTCGTTCATGTCGCCCAGACCGATGTATTTGATGACCAGGGTCTTGCCGTCCTCAATGTTAATCTGGTTGACCTCGCCGACGGCCATGCCGTTGAAGAACACATGGCTGCCCATACGCATGATATAGCCATATTCCTTGCGGTGCCGGATGTACTCCTCGTATACCTTGGGGTACATGGCGTAAGAGATAAAGATTTTATCGTCGTCCGCTTCGGGATAGAACTCATGCACCTGACGCTTGATTTCGTCCCAATCCACGGGAGGCAGCAGCGCGCCGGGCCGTCCCTCGATAGGCTTTTCACCCTTCAGAACGATGTCCTGAAGCCACTTGGGGATGCCGCCAACGGGCTGGCCCATAAGTCCCTTGCAGAAGCTGACCACGCTGTCCGGGAAGGCAAGGTTTGCGCCCTTCTCCCGGATATTCTCCGGGGTCAGGTTGTTCTGCACCATAAAGATAGCCAGATCGCCCACCATCTTGGAGGAGGGAGTGACCTTTATCAGATCGCCCAGCATATCATTCACGGACTTATACATCTCCTTGACCTCGCCGAAGCGGTCGCCGAGGCCCAGAGCTTCCACCTGAGGCTGGAGGTTCGTGTACTGTCCGCCGGGTATCTCGTAGCGGTAGATGTCCGTGACCGGGCCAGTCAGGCCCTTGTCGAAGGACTCATAGCGCAGACGCACATCGGCCCAGTAATCAGCCAGCTCCTGAAGCCGCTGGGTGTCAAAGCCGGTGTCACGCTCCTGGCCGTGGAGGGCCTCCACCAGGGCATTCATGGACGGCTGACTGGTAAGGCTGGACAGGGGCTGGATGGCAGTGTCCACGATGTCCACTCCGGCCTCCGCTGCTAGAATATAAGTGGCGATCTGGTTGCCGGTAGTATTGTGGGTGTGCAGATGGATAGGCAGGCCCACCTCCTGCTTCAGAACCTCTACCAGGCGTTTGGCGCTGTAGGGCTTCAACAGGCCAGACATATCCTTGATGCACAGGGTATGGGCGCCGAATTTTTCCAGCTCCTTCGCGAATTTTACATAGTAATCCAGGGTATATTTATCGCTGTGAGGCTCCAGAATGTCGCCGGTATAGCAGATGGTAGCCTCCAGAATCTTGTTCTGGTTCAGCACCTCGTCCATAGCGGTCTGCATAGAGGGCATCCAGTTCAGGCTGTCGAACACGCGGAACACATCTATGCCCTCCCGTGCGGAGGTCTTCACAAAGGCCCGCACTAGGTTGTCAGGATAGGAGGCGTAGCCCACCAGGTTGGAACCGCGCAGAAGCATCTGGAACAGGATGTTGGGGATTTTTTCCCGCAGCATTTCCAGCCGCTCCCAGGGGCTTTCATGCAGGAACCGATAAGCGGTGTCGAAGGTTGCGCCGCCCCACATTTCCAGGGAGAAGGCGTCCTTCAAAATCTCCGCCGTGCCGTCCGCCGCCTTGACCATATCGCGGGTACGCATACGGGTGGACAGAAGGCTCTGATGAGCGTCCCGCATGGTAGTGTCGCAGATGAGGAGCTTTTTCTGGTCAAGCACCCACTGCTTCACCGCATTGGGGCCTTGCTTGTCAAGAATTTCCTTTAGGCTTCCCTCATATTTTGCCGGCTCATGGGCCACAGGGAACCGCGGCGGCGCATACTGCTTGCGCTCGGCGTTGGGGTTCGCCACCTGGATGTTCGCGATATATTTCAGCACGCGGGTGGCTCGGTCGCCGCCGGTAGCGTCAAACTCGAACAGCTCCGGGGTCTCGTCGATAAATTTGGTGTGGCAGCCGCCCTTGCGGAAGGTCTCGTTAGAGAGAATGTTGGTCACAAAGGGGATGTTGGTTTTCACGCCGCGGACGTGAACCTCATTGATAGCGCGAGTAGCCTTGCGGCAAACGCCCTCAAAGGTGTTGTCCCAGCTTGTGACTTTCACCAAAAGGCTGTCGTAATACGGGCTTATCACCGTGCCGGTGCTGGCGTTGCCGCCGTCCAGACGGACGCCCCAGCCGCCGCCGGAGCGATAGGCGGTGATTTTGCCGTTATCGGGCGCAAAATTATTTTTCGGATCCTCAGTCGTAACACGGCACTGGATGGCATAGCCATTTACATGAACGTCATCCTGGCTGTTCAGACCGATGTCCGGGCAGGACAGAGGATAGCCCTCCGCCACAAGGATCTGTGCCCGCACAAGGTCGATGCCGGTCACCATTTCCGTGACGGTATGCTCCACTTGGATACGGGGATTCATCTCGATGAAATAATACTTGCCGGTCTTGTCTACCAAGAACTCCAGGGTACCGGCATTGACGTAGCCCACGGACTTTGCAATCTTCACAGCGTCCGCGCGGATGGCCGCGATAAGATCCTGGGGCACGCTCCAGGCAGGAGCAAACTCCACCACTTTCTGATACCGGCGCTGGAGAGAGCAGTCTCTCTCACCCAGGTGATAGACGGTGCCATGCTCATCGCCCAGCACCTGCACCTCGATGTGCTTCGGCTCAACCAGGTACTTCTCGATGAAAATATCGCCGTTTCCGAAGGCTTTTTCCGCCTCGGAATGAACCAGGTCATAGGCCGCGACGACCTCATCCTCGTTGTCACAGCGGCGCATACCGCGTCCGCCGCCGCCGGCAGCAGCCTTCAGGATGATGGGGAAGCCATATTCCTTGGCCTTTTCCAGCGCGTCCTGGCCATCCTTCAAAGGTACAGTAGAGCCGGGGATGATGGGTACGCCGCAGGCGATGGCCATCTCCTTGGCTGAGAGCTTGTCGCCCATTCTGTCCAATATATTGGACGGGGGGCCGATGAACTTAATGCCTGCTTCCTCGCAGGCGCGGGCAAAATCTGCATTCTCGGACAGGAAGCCATACCCAGGATGGATGGCGTCCACACCTCTGGTCTTCGCCATTTTGATAATGGCGGGTATGTCCAGATAAGCGCCAAGGGGGCTGTCGTTCTCGCCGATAAGATACGCCTCATCAGCCCGCGTGCGGAACAGACTATAGGTATCCTCCTTGCTGTATATGGCAACCGTATGCAGTCCCAGATCGTTGCAGGCCCGGAAGATACGGATTGCTATCTCTCCACGGTTGGCAACGAGTACTTTGGAAAATTTTTTCGGTTCTATGTTGCTCGCCTCCTTCATTAG
>JAJBVW010000187.1 GCA_020866945.1 Oscillospiraceae bacterium | reverse complement strand
CTATTCCGTGTGCGACATGATTTGCATTTTGTTCTTCTGCCCCTTCCAGACCTGGTTTATGAAAAACAAGTGCTGCGGAAGCTGCCGGATTTACAACTGGGACTACGCCATGATGTTCACGCCTCTGATGTTCATCAAAAGCGTCTACACCTGGACGCTTTGCGCCATGGCCCTGGCCCTGCTGATACGGTGGGAGCTGACCTTTTACCGGCACCCGGAGCGGTTTTATGAGGCCACCAACCAGAGCCTCAAATGCGCGAACTGCCACGAAAAGCTGTGCCAGCACAAAAAGCAGCTCCGCCGCTTCCTCCGCCGCCAGCAGGAGCTTGCCGCCAAGGTGCAGGAAAATCTCCCCGCCGTCACGGCCTCGGTCGCCGCGAAAGCCGGAAAAAAGCGCCGCCGCACCCACGGGGCGTAATACTATTTTTGGTTAAACAGGAGCCTAATCATGGACGCCATGGATTGCATCAAAGGAAGAAGAAGCATCCGCCGGTTTACCGACCAGCCGGTGACGAGGGAGGACATTGCCGCCCTGATTGAGACCGCCACCTATGCCCCCAGCTGGAAAAACACCCAGACCGCCCGCTACATCGCCGTACTGGATCCGGAGCTGAAGGCGAAAATCGCCGACACCTGCGTTATGGGCCACGCCTCCAACCGGCGCATCATCACCCAGGCCCCGGCTCTGATTGCCCTTGTCACCATAGAGGGCCGCTCTGGCTATGAGCGGGACGGCGGCTTCTCCACCGCCAAGGGAACCCACTGGCAGAGCTTTGACGCCGGTGTTGCCACCCAGACCTTCTGCCTGGCTGCCTATGAGCGGGGCTTGGGGACGGTCATCATGGGCATATACGACCCGGCGCTGACGGCCCAGGCCCTGTCTCTGCCGGAGGGGCGCTCCGTCTCCGCATTGATCGCCCTGGGCCACCCCGCCGAGACCCTGGAGGCCCCCAAACGCAAGGGCGTGGAGGAGCTGGCGGAATTTATCTGAGGACAAACACAGGCTTGCGGCGGAGGTGCAAACCATGAAGCAATATAGAATTACCCTTTTATCCGCAAGTATTTTGCTTTTGAGCTTTGTCCTTTGCCGGTTTGTATTTTTTGACCTCCACGGGATGAGGGACTGGCCTGCTGTGCTGCTGATAGCAGGCGGGGTGATTCTGGGCGTTTCTGTGCTTTTCAGGAGCAGGTATCTGCCACTTTTTGCCGCCCTGGGTTATCCGCTGTCCTTTGCCGTGGGGGTGATTTTTCAGTATGACTATGCCGACCCGGCGGGCGGCATGACCCTGAATAGTATGTGGATCATCTGGACGGCGGCGTATGCGATTCTCCTGTGCATCGGGGCCGTTATTGAAATAATCGCGCGCCGTGCGCGGGGAAGGAGGTCTTTATGAAAAAAATCGGATTAGGGATCGCCATTTTGCTCTTTGCCATCGTGTTTGCGCTTTGCTCAACGGGCATCGAAATCGTCACCCTTTTGATAGGCATCGTCGGCCTGATTTTTGCAATTCGTGGGTTTATGGAGAATCCATAACTTCCCGTTTCCAGCGCGGTATTCAGGGCAACAAACAGGGAGCGACAGTCAAAACGCTGTCGCTCCCTGTTTGCGTCACAATAATCAAAACCGGCAGAAAGCCTCATCATTCTGAAAGCTCGGCCCAGCGGTCATAGGCTTCGTCCAGCTTTTCCTGCAGGGAGGCCTTTTCCTCCGCAAGCTCCATGAGCTTTTGGTAGTCGGTAGCGTTTTCCTGCTCCTGAGCCTCCAGGCGGGCCAGCTCTCCCTCCAGCTTTTCAATCTCCCGCTCCGCTTTGGCAAGCTGCTTGGAGCGGTCGGCGGGACGGGACGGACGGGTGTTCTTTTCCTTTGGCTCCTTCCGCTTGGCGGCCCGGGTGATGTCCGTCTGCCGGGATTTATAGGTCTGATAGGACTGATAATCCCCCTGAAAATCCGTGATCGTCCCATCGTGCAGCTCCCAGATGCGGTCGGCGAAGCGATCCACAAACCAGCGGTCATGACTGACGAACAGCAGCGTGCCCCCGTATTCGGAGATGGCCTGCTCTATCCACTCCCGGCTGGCGATGTCCAGGTGATTGGCTGCCTCGTCCAGCACAAGAAGGCTGATGTCGTCCTTCATCAGCATACACAGGCGCAGGCGGCTCTGCTCCCCGCCGGAAAGGGTTCCCACCGCTTTTAGCGCGTCCTCCCCCCGGAAGTTGAAGGCGGCCAGCCGGTCGCGGGCCTGCTGGGGGGTGGCCCTGTCGTCATAAATCAGGGTGTCCAGGGCCGAGCGCTCCGGGTGGGAGAAGGTGACGAGCTGGGGCAGGTAGGCCGCCTTGACGGATGGGCCAAGCCGGACAAAGCCCTCATCTGGCGCAAGCTCCCCCAGAAGAATTTTTATCAGGGTGGACTTCCCCGTGCCGTTGTCCCCCATGACGGCGATATGCTCCCCCGGTCGGATGAGAAGCTCCAGCCCGGAAAACAGCGTCCGCGTCCCGAAGGATTTTTCCAGCCCCTCCGCCAGCAGCACCTCGTCCCCCTGGAAATCCTGCTCCTTGAACCGGGCGGAAAGCGTCCGTTCCTTTTGGGGGCGGGGGGCGGTTTGCAGCTTGGCGATGCGCTTTTCCATGGAAAAGGCCCGCTTGTGGAGCTTGTCGTTTCCCAGAAAGGCCCACAGGTGCAGCTTGTCCGCTGCCTCCTCCAAGTGGGCGATCTCCTTCTGGTTTTTTTCATACTGGCGGCGCAGCTCCTGATACCGGCGCTGCTTTTCCGTCAGGTAAAAGCTGTAGTTTCCCGCGTAAAACTGGCACTGGCCGTCCGCCAGCTCGATGATGCGCTGGGCGATGGTGTCCAAAAACCAGCGGTCATGGCTGACGGTGAACACGGTGCCGTGGAAGTGCAGGAGAAAATCCTCCAGCCATTGCGTGCTTTTCAAATCCAGATGGTTTGTCGGCTCGTCCAGCAGGAGGATGTCCGTGTCCTCCAGCAGGAGCCGTGCCAGGTTCACCCTGGTCTTCTCCCCGCCGGACAGGCTCTCAAAGCTCTGACTCCGCATGGCAGGGGTCAGCTCCAGACCGTTCGCCACCCGCTCCCGCTCGTAGTCCGCGCTGTAGCCCCCAAGCCGCTCATATTCCGCCGTCAGAGCGTCGTATTTTGCCAGCGTGGCAGGACTGCCGTCCGTCTGCATGGCCGTCTCCAGGGCGGTCAGCAGCTCCCGCAGCTCGTCCAGATGGCGGAAGGCAGAGTGCAGCACATCCTCCGTGGTGTACCCAGCGGGATAAACGGGTATCTGGGAGATCAGACCGATGCGCTTGCCGGGAGCCGTGACGATCTCTCCCTCGTCCGGCTCCAGCGCCCCGGTGAGCAGGTTCAGGATGGTGGACTTCCCCGCCCCGTTCGGCCCCAAAAGGGGCACCCGCTCCCCCTGGTTTATCTCAAAGGAGAGATACCGGG
>JAJBVW010000034.1:6728-16945 GCA_020866945.1 Oscillospiraceae bacterium | reverse complement strand
ACCCTGTTTTTGGGCAAATTGCCTCTTGACAAAGGTCATTACATATCAGGCAAGCAAACCGGCAAATACTTGACTGTGAAGTCATGCCTCCCCGCTAAAATCTGTTAGACTAGAATCACAAGAACTCATGATGCACTCACCGGCTACGCCACACCGTTACCGCAGCCACACCTCATGGGGCGGCCAGGGTGCCGTGAGGGGCCTCAAGCCCAGCACGCTTCCCAGGAAGCCCCGCCCTGGGAGGCTTGCCTCCCAGGGAACCCCCATGTACCTAAACAGGGGGGGTAGCAAATTCACCGGGCCGAAAAAATGTATATAACCAGGGAGCGCCGCAGTTTTCATCCTGCAGCACTCCCTATCTCTATGCCCTTTCCTCATAGTCAAACAAATCGGAAAATACTTGACTACGAAGACATTCCTCCCTGCTGAAAATCGAACCCCGCGGCCAACTGCAAGCTTCCTCGCAAGGAGAAGCCGGACATCAAGCCATTGGATGTAGACGCCATCGCTGATTTCATCAGGGCAATACAGGGCCACAGGTTTGAAAATGTGTATCTGGTGAGCCTGTATACCGGAATGCGGGAGGGCGAAGTCCTTGGCCTGACATGGGATGTCATCGACTTTCAGGCTGGAACCATCGTCATCAAGCAGCAGCTGCAAAAGGCTCGTGATGGAACAGGTCGTTATCAGCTCATCTCCCCTAAAAACGGAAAGAGCAGGAGAATCACTCCTGCCCCTTCTGTAATGGCCGTCTTGAACAATGAGCAAACCAGGCAAGCCGCGAACAAAGCACAAGCTGGCTCGTCCTGGGATAATCCGCTGAATCTTGTTTTCACCAATGAGGAAGGCCACAATCTGTCCGCACAAACGGTCTATCTGCATTTTAAGAAGATCGCAGCTGCGATTGGGCACCCGGATACCAGGCTCCACGATCTGCGCCATACCTACGCTGTCATATCCATCCAAAACGGTGACGACATAAAGACGGTACAGGAAAACCTTGGTCACCACACTGCCGCGTTCACACTGGATACATACGCCCATGTGACAAACCAGATGCAGCAGGCCAGCGCAGCCCATATGGAGGCATTCATCCAGAGTATTTCCTCCACCTGAAGAGAAAACGCAGCGCTAAAGAGAAAATCCAAGAGAAAACTTCTCCCAAAACAAAAGAAAAAGCCTTGAAACCACCGAGTTTCAAGACTTCTACCGAGTTTCAAGACTTCTTCTGTGGTGCGCGAGGCGGGACTTGAACCCGCACGTGCGTAATGCACACTAGAACCTGAATCTAGCGAGTCTGCCAATTCCACCACTCGCGCATGAGCGCCGATTCCTCAGCGCCCGATTAATATACCATAAATGACTGCTTTTGTCAACGCTTAATTTTTGATTTTTTAAATCTTTTTTAGTTTCAGTCCACCCAGGCTTCCAGGTCTTTCAGGCAGTCAAGGAGCGGCTGGGGTATCTTATCACCGAATTTCTTATAGTGCTCCTCGATATGCCGCACCTCCTGGCGCCACAGGTCTGGGTCAACACGCAGAAGCTCGCGCAGGTCATCCTCCGTCACACCCTCCAAGCCGTTGGTGTCGATGTCCTCCGGCTGGGGCAGATAACCCAGGATGCATGGCTCCGCGTCAATGACGCCCACGCAGCGCTTCATAATCCACTCCAGGACGCGCAGATTCTCACCGAAGCCCGGCCACAGGAAATGACCATTGTCGTCCACACGGAACCAGTTGACGGTGAAAATTTTGGGCGGATTCGTCAGCAGTTTTTCCATGTCCAGCCAATGCTGCCAGTAGTCCGCCATATGATACCCGCAGAAGGGCAGCATAGCCATCGTGTCATGGCGCAGCTCGCCCACAGTTCCCTCAGAAGCAGCAGTCTTTTCCGAAGCCATGACAGAACCAGTGAACACGCCATGAACCCAGTTTTTGCTCTGGCATACCAGCGGCGCGGTCTTGGCGCGGCGGCCTCCGAAGATGATGGCGGAAATAGGCACGCCCTGGGGATTATCAAATTCAGGGCTGATGCAGGGGCAGTTGGTGCTGGGGGCGGTGAAGCGGGAATTGGGATGGGCCGCAGGTGCGCCAGAGGCGGGATCCCAGGGCCGTCCCTGCCAATCCAGGGCGTTCGTGGGCGGGTTTTTGTCCATGCCCTCCCACCAGACGGTGCCGTCCTCCTTCAGGGCTACGTTGGTAAAGATGGTGTTCTTGTGAGTGCTTGCCATAGCGTTGGGGTTGGATTTCTCGCTGGTGCCGGGCGCCACGCCGAAGAAGCCGTTTTCCGGGTTCACGGCCCAAAGACGTCCATCCGGGCCGGGACGCAGCCAGGCGATGTCATCGCCAACTGTCCAGCATTTCCAGCCCTTCTCCCGGTAATACGCCGGGGGAATAAGCATGGCAAGATTTGTCTTGCCGCAGGCAGACGGGAACGCACCACAGACATAGCTGACCTCGCCCTGGGGGTTCTCAATCCCCAGAATCAGCATATGCTCGGCCATCCACCCCTCCTCCCTGCCAAGGCAGGAAGCGATGCGCAGCGCAAAGCATTTCTTCCCCAGCAGGGCGTTGCCGCCGTAAGCGGAGTTGACGGACATGATGTAGTCCTCCTCCGGGAACTGGACGATATAGCGCTTTTCCGGGTCAAGCTCAGCGGAAGCATGGAGGCCGCGGATATAGTCGGCGCTGTCGCCAATGGCGTCGTAAACCTCTTTGCCCATACGGGTCATAATAGCCATGGACACCACCACATAGATGCTGTCCGTCAGCTCGATGCCGTATTTTGCAAAGGGAGAGCCGATAACGCCCATGGAATAAGGAATCACATACATCGTGCGTCCGGTCATGCAGCCGTCGTAGATACCGCGCAGCTTGGCCTTCATCTCGTCCGGATCCATCCAGTTGTTGGTAGGGCCGGCATCCTCCTTCTTGCGGCTGCAAATGAAGGTTCTGCCCTCCACGCGAGCCACGTCGCTGGGATCGCTGCGGTGCAGATAGCAGCCAGGCAGCTTTTCCTCGTTCAAGCGGATAAGCTCGCCTGTGGAGACCGCCTCCGCCCGAAGCTGCTCCAGCTGCTCCTCGCTGCCGTCAATCCAGACGACCTGATCAGGGCGGCACAGATTGGCGCAGCTCCCTATCCAATCAAGGATATGTTTGTTGCTGGTAAGTGGTGTCATAGCCTCTCCTTTATGTATCTGATAAATTTCCGATTTCTGTTGTCAAGGCGGCAAAAGCCGCTAAATCCAGCGCCTCGCCCCGCACCCGTTCGTCCAGGCCGCAGGCCGCGATAGCGCGGGCCGCCGTTTCCCGGCCGCACACACCGTCCAGGGCGTTTGCCAGCGTCTTTCGCCGCTGGTTGAAAGCAGCCCGTATTATTGTAAACAGGGCCTTTTCGTTCACATCCAGGGGCGGCTTCTCCCGCATTTCAAGGCGCACGACCGCGCTGGTCACCTTCGGGCGGGGCACAAAGCACTCCGGCCCCACTTCAAATAATATCTCTCCTGCCCCATACCATTCTGTCAGAAGGGAAAAGGCGCTGTAATCCTTCCCCCCCGGCCCAGAGCACATCCGCAGGGCCATCTCCTTCTGCACCATGACTGTGATGGTTTTAAAGCAGCGCGCCTGATACAGCTTGGTCAGCACAGGGCTGGTAATGCTGTAGGGCAGGTTCGCGCATACTACGGGCCGCAGGCCGGAAAGCCTCTCCCCCGCGTCCGCCGACAAATCCCGGCGCAGCACATCCTCAAATATAATTTCTATATTCTCCCGTCCGGCCAGGGTTCTGGCCAGCACGGGCTTCAACGCCTCATCTGTCTCATAAGCAAGCACGCGATCCGCCCGCTCCGCCAGCCGTTCCGTCAGGCAGCCCACGCCCGGGCCTATCTCCACAACGCCGTCGCCAGGGCCGATGCCGCTCTCCGCGGCGATGCGTTCCGGCACCCAGGAGGCAATGAGAAAATTCTGTCCCTTGGCCTTGGAAAAGTGAAAATCCGCCTCCGCGAGCAAGCCGCGTATCTGTGCATAATCGCACAAGTCGATATGTTCCATAGTGCGTCACCCGATAGGCAATAGCCAGCACACGATTGGTATCGTAATCACCGAAAGCACCGTGGTCACAAAAACCGTCCGGGATGCTATGCGCTCATTGCCGCCGTATTGGATGGACAGCATGGTGGCAAAGGAGGCCACGGGCATGGCCGCCAGCACCGTCATTGTCCCCAGAAGAATCGTATCCGTCACAAACAGGCGCAGCACCGCCCACACAAGCACCGGCGCGACAATCAGCCGCACGGGGGCAAAGGCATAGGCCCGCCAGTCACCAAACACTTCACTCGGCTTCTGGCTTCCCAGGGATGCGCCAATAATAATCATGGCCAGAGGGACGATCGTAGCGCCGAGCATATCTATGGCATCCGCCACAGGGGTCGGAATATGTACCTTCGTCAAAAGCAGGATGATGGCGACAATCGCCGAGACGAGCGGCGCGTTCACAAGCTGCCGCCAGTTTATTTTCGTCTTGCCCTGACCCTGATGCAGCAGGCTGATGCCCAGCGTATAGGCCAGCAGGTTAAACGGCATATTTAAAATTGCCGCATAAAACAGCCCATTGCTGCCAAAAAGCGTCTCCGCCACGGGAAAGCCCATAAAGCCCACATTCCCAAATATGGTCATAAAGCTGTAGATGCCCCTGTCTTCCTTTTTAAAGCGGTAAAGCACAGGAGTCAAAAAACCCAGGGCAATCAACACCCCGTACATAACACAGGCCGTTCCGAACACGCCAACAAGCGGTCCCGCCTTGATGTACAAGTCCTCGCCGACAACGCTGCTGATGATTTGGGCGCGCTGGGGAAACACCAGGGCAAAACGGGTGAGACGGCGGTTCGTCTCCTGATCTACTATCCCTGTCCTGGCTGCTACCACGCCCACAATCAAAAGGATGAGCAGGACGAGCATCTGCTCAAAAACTGACAAAATTTCCATCATTCTATTATATTACCATCTTACCATCGTAGCGGGACAAATGCAACAAGATTTTTTAAAATACAGGCAAAATAAATAGTCCAGAGTGTTAAAACCACAGTGAAAAGCGTTATTCCTCCCTGCACTGCCGCTCTAAATCAATCCGGCAAAATGGGCGGTAATCCACGCGATACCCACCGCCGCTGTGCCGGCGGCTGCCAGGAGCTTGCCGGAAACCCTATCCTTCTTCCGGCCCCGGCGGCCCATGGTCTTTTTCAGATAGGCGTCCGCCGCCTGCCGTGCCTCCGCCAGCACCCTGTCGGGGCTGCTGTCCTTGTGGAATGCATCGTCTCGAATAACAAATATCGCCTCCTCAAATATCCGAGGATCCGGGGACCTCACCACCACGACCCGCCGATTTGTTCCTTTTACCATCATAGCCGCCTCCCTGTTGTCCCGATGCTTCCAGTCTAACCGGCGGCTGCCAGGATTATACCGCTTTGCATGATTTTTCCACGGGAGTCTGAGCTTCAGCTTTACCCCACTCACTGCCGTTCCTCCACCCGGATGGCCAGCGCCGTCATGTCATCTGTATGGCCGAAGCGCTCCGCCGCCGCCTTCAGCGCGGTACGGGCCAGAGCCTTGGTCTCCACGCCGTCGCTGGCGTTTAAAATATCCCGAAGCCACTGGTCGTTCTTTTCTGCCAGCACGCCATCAGAGGCTATCAAGGCGACATTTCCGGGGCGGAGTCGCATTTTTATCATATCCGGGCTTGACCCCTCCCCAGCAAGCATCCCTGCCACCAGGGAAGTACAGCGCACGCGCCGGATGGCTCTGCCGGTCTTTACATAGGACGGGGCCGCGCCGTATTTATAAAAGCTCGTCTGCCCGGTGAACAAATCAATGCAGCACAGGTCAACCGTGGCATAGCCCCATTCTTCCCCGTTTTTCAGCATGGCAGCGGAGTTCAGAAGCCGCATGGCGCAGCCCGGCTCCGTTCCGGCCTTTAAAAGCTCCTCCAATATCTCCACCGTGGCAATGCTCTCATGAGCCGCCTGCTCCCCGGTACCCATGCCGTCGGACAGGATAACGCACAGCAGACCACTGTCCGTCTTGAAATACGTCCCCCTATCCCCGGAGACGTTCTCCCCCTCCTTTTTCATGGAGGCAATGCCCACCGACACCGCCAGAGGCTCCGCCTGCCGCAGTATTATCCGCCCCGGCTCTCCGGTCTTTATCCTGCAAAGGCGCGTACCCGCCACATCGGACAACCGCTCTAAATAGTCTGTCTCTTCCGCCAGAGCCTCTATCCCGGCTCCCTCTAGTACGGCGTGGAGCCGCCCGTGACCATCCCGAAAGGCGGAACAGGTACCTTCTCTCCTTGGTCTTTAAAAAGCGTATCAGCCGCCGTTCTGCGGCCCCATCCGGCCCGGCGGAGCCGCCCAGTTCCCCGGCGGCATCGCTGATGACCGTCGCCATATCCACAAACTGCCCATAGGCCGCAGCGCGGCTCTCCTGGAGCCGCGCCCGGTACTGACGCCGGTACAGCAGCCCCCGCAGCTCCCCATTCACCGCGCTGACAAACGCCTCCGACGCCACACACCGCTGCCGAAACGCCACCGGCATATCCTGCACCGAAAGCGCCCCGCGCCGCAGCATTCCCTCCGTCAGGCCCTGGAGACTCTGGACTGTCTCCGCATAATCCTTCTTCCAGCACTGCTCCTTCCCGGCGCAGGAGCGGCACACGATGTCCGCCGCCCGGTCAAAGACCGCGTCCGCCTCCCGCGCGTCGTCATGCTTCGGCTCCGAACGGGCAGCGCAGTCATATAAATGCTTAAAGCCCGCGCTCAAATGCTCCAGCCGCCGGGCCTGGTAATAGCGGAACGCTGTCTCGCCCCGGCCACGGCCCACCCGCAGCAGCGCTCCCACAGGGGTCAGTAGCCCCTGCGGGATGAGCATAAACAGCACCGAGGCCACAAAGCACTCATACAGCGCCGCAATATGCGCCCCATCGCTCCAGGCAAGCAGCACTGCCACAGAGTTTGCCGCGCAGAAGGTCACGGAAAACACCAGCCGCCCATAGCGATACAGCGCCCCGGCAATCAGCCCCGCCAGGGCATAGGCCGCCCCATAAAACAACGACGCTCCCGCCGCCATGTCCATTCCCAGGCCCAGCGCCGTTCCAGCGGCACAGCCCGGAAGCGGCCCGCCGCAAAAACCCGCCGCCATCACCAGCAGCAGCGCCAAAAACCGGCCTACGGAAACCATATGGAACAGCTCTATGGACGCAAGGCCCATCAGCGCGCAGGCCGCCAGAACCGTCGCGCTGCTTGTCCGGCGCAGCTCAGCTGCCTCGGTTGTGGCCTTTTCCGGTTCCAAAACCAGGCCGTAAAAATACGTACAGCCGACGGACAGAATGACCTCCATGAACATCCGCATCATGCCGGGTATGCCTCCGATGATCTCCTGCCGGTACAGCAGACCCGTTCCCGCCGCCAGCACCGCCGCCACAAGCGGCATGAACCACCGCTTTTTCCGGCTGGGTATTCCCTGCGTCACGAACCCCACAGTGAATATCAAAATCGAGGTGGCAATGTATCGCACTCCCACAAGTATGCTTCCAGAGAGCAAATATCCGATGCTCGCCCCCACCAAACACAAAAATCCGTCCAATCCAAAGCCAGAAGCCCCCCCCGCAGCGATCCCGAATGGGCCGCAGCTCCCAAAAAGCCGCCCCGCGGCCGTGGCAAGACCCAGGGCAAAATAGCCTGTGTGTATCAGCGCCGTTTTCAGTCTGGGCCTGCGCCGGAGCAGTTCTCCCCAAGTCAGAGCCGGTCGTTTTGCCTGCACAGCCATCGTCATTCCTCCGTTTGTTTTTCGTTGACATAATGATACCAAAATACGGCGGAATTTCCCGTCGTATACTGTAAGGTCAACAAAAAAATCGCCTGGATTAAAATATCCAGGCGACATAATCTTATTATTCTATTATTGCTCCGCGCTGCGCACAAGATCCTCCCCAATCTTATATACATCTCCCGCGCCCACGGTCAGCACCACATCCCCGGGGGCTACCGTCCAGCGGAGGGCAGTCTCCAGATCCTCAAACGAGGGGAAAAACAGACTGTTCGGTATCTGCTTTGCCAAATCCTCCGAGGAGATGCCAAGCGTGTTTTTCTCACGGGCGGCGTATATTTCAGCGAGATATGTCAGGTCAGGCCGCTTGAGCTGCTGCACAAAATCGTCAAACAGCGCCTGCGTGCGGGAATAGGTATGGGGCTGGAACACCAGTATCACCCGCTTATAGCCCAGCGGCTCCACCGCATCCAGCAGGGCCTTCAGTTCCCCGGGATGGTGGGCGTAATCGTCATAGACGTCCGCTCCGTTATACTTGCCCTTGAACTCAAACCGCCGGTTGGCGCCCTGGAATCCGGCCAGGCCGTAGGTCACGGCAGTAGCAGATACGCCCAGGGTGATGGCGGCAGCCGCCGCGGCCAGCGCGTTTTTTACATTATGAAGCCCCGGCACATGGAGATGCAGGTGGGCAAACAGGCTGCCATGGTGAAGCACGTCAAACTCCGTGTTGGCCCCGCGGCTGATGATGTTCACCGCCTGGACGTCCGCCTCCGGCGACAGGCCAAAGGTGACGACACTTCTGTCAATCCCTGCCAGCGCGTCCATGGTGTTTTTATCATCCAGATTTGCAATCACTGTCCCATCCGGGGGGACAAGCTGCGCAAATTTGCGGAAGGATGCCTTCACTGCGTCCAAATCGTGAAAATAGTCCAGATGATCCGCCTCCACGTCTAATATCACCGCCACAGTGGGATAAAAGGACAGAAAGCTGTCATAATACTCGCAGGACTCCATGACAATGGTGTCTCCCCGCCCCACTCTGTGTCCGGCGTTCAGCAGGGGCAGCGTGCCGCCAATCATGACGGTCGGATCCCGCTCCGCCGCCATCAGAATGTGGGTACACATGGAGGTGGTGGTGGTCTTGCCATGAGTGCCCGCAATGCACAGGGCATTTTTATAGCCCTTCATCAGCGTTCCCCATGCCTGGGTGCGCTCAAAAATGGGGATATTTAATGCGCGCGCGGCCTGTATCTCAGGGTTATCGTCCCGCACGGCGGCGGTGCGCACAACAAAGTCCAGCTCCGGCAGGATGTTCTCTCCCCGGTGGCCGATGTTCACCGAAATACCACGGGATTCGAGATGGGACACCTTTTCACTGTGCTGTATATCGCTCCCGGAAATAACAAGCCCTTCGTCCTGCAAAACCTCCGCCAGCGGCGACATAGACACACCGCCTATGCCGATAAGATAGCCCCGCTTGCCGGGAATCAAATAATCATCAAAAGAAAGCATAACCGCTCCTTACATATCTAAACTCAATGGTCTCTTTACAAAACCATCCTATTATATTCCCTTCCCCGAAATTTTACAAGCCTTTACGGAGATATATATTATATACATTTTCTTTCATAGCGGCGGTTTGATAATGCCGAGCTTCAGGAATATGGGGTAGATATACGACGCGCCAAACACATTCAGCTTTTTCGGGCCGGGCACCAGCCCGTCCAGCTCCTGCGCGCGGCAGAAGGCAAGCTCTATGGTGGCGCGGGTGATGGATTTATCCTTCCTGTCCACAAACATCTCCCCGCCCCGAATGGTATAGTGAAACTCCAGTCCCTTGGCAGTATAAAACAGAAGGTATTGGAAGCGTTCCAGCATCTCCCACAGCTGCTCCATATCCAGCTTCTGTATATCCAATGCCACGGCCCCTGCCCCCTTTTATGTAACTATTCCCTATTATACACAAACGTCCCCCGCGTCGCAATATGCGAAGCGGGGGACGCTGTCATTGTTCAGGCTTTTGCCTGAAAGGGTTTATTTCTGGCTGGCCAGCCAGGTGTCATAGTCGTCGGCGCCGAACTGAGAAACGAACATCTCAAACGGGAAGTCGTTCACGTCGTCGCCATAGGCCACTGTGTCCAGCTCGCCCAGGGCCATGGTCTTGGCGCTGTCGTCAAAGCCGGAGCCGTCGCCCTCGCCCTCATAGGTGTCCATATAATCCCGCAGGTACTGGACATAGGCGTCGAAAGCGTCCTTGCCCTCCAGCGCGGTGGACTCGGCAGCGGTCTCTGCCGCGCCGCCGGCGCTGGCCAGGAAATCGCTGTAGGACACGATGTCCCCGAACTCGATCAGCATGGCGAAGGGAGCCGCGTCGTCAGAATAGGCGCTCTCCTCAGTTGT
>JAJBVW010000034.1:287-6718 GCA_020866945.1 Oscillospiraceae bacterium | reverse complement strand
GTCTCGATCTCGGCAATGGCCATTTCAGCCACTTCCTCATTGGTGGAGTTGCCCAGGCAGTCAATGCAGTAAGCCTGATAACCAGCCCAGTCGGCAGTGTAAGCGGCGGGGTCAACGGCGACAGCGGCGGTCTCCTCCACCTCGGCGGAGGCGTCGGCCTCGCCGGAGGCAGCGGCGTCCTCGGTAGCCTCGATGCTGGAGGTAGCCTCCTCGGACGGGGTGATGGTGTAGGTGCCGTCAGCGTTCTCGGTGACGGTGCCGATGATGGTGCTGGTCTCGTCCACGGTCAGGCCGTTGACAGTGCACTCCTCAGTGACTGTCCAGACGGACCCCTCGGTCAGCACGATATAAGCGGTGCCGATGGTGTCCTCCTCAGAGGAAGGCTCCTCAAAGATGATGGTGCCGGTCCACTCGGAGTTGATGAAGGTGGCGTTGATGCCGTTGGTGGACTTGCCACCCACATAGAAGTCGCCGTTCATCTCGCAGGTCTCGTCAGACGCGCCGGTCACGTCCCAATAGGTAGAGGAGTTCTCATCCGTGAAGGTGACGTTGAGCTGGCCGCCGTTCTCCGCAGAGGCAATCAGGTTGTCGGCGGGGGTGTAATAGCTCTGCTCCTCCTCGGTCAGGCCGTTCCACCACTCGGACTCGGGGCCGTAGTAGGTGTAGTTGTCGTTGACCAGCAGGGAAGCGGTGATGTTCACAACGGCGGGAGAGCCGTCAGAGTAGATGACCGCGAACTTGTTGCCGCCGGAGTAGCCGGGGGTCTTGGAGCGGTCGAGGTACCACCAGAGGATGCCGTTTTCATTGTAGTGGGGGGTGTTGGCAGAGTCGATGAAGATGTTCATGCTGGTGCCGTAGGAGTTGCCCTCCTCCACGATGTACTGATACAGAGCCTCGTCGGCGCGGGTCAGATATTCGGCATAGGTCTCATCCTCGCCCTGCGGCTCAATGCCGGCCTCCTCGCCAATCAGCGCGAGGAACTCATCAGGGGAGCCAACCAGATAGGCATTCTCTTCTTCCTCCGCGTCATAGTAAGCGGAAACGCGGCAGTTCTCTACCCAGATACCGGCATCTTCAGTGCCGCTGGTGCCGGAGGCACGAACCTTAATGCCCATGCAGCCCTGGAGGCGGCAGTTGAACGCATAGCCGTAGCCCGCGGAGGCGGAGCAAAGGGCGGCATCCAGGTTAGAGGTGCAGTTGGAGTTGAACACATAGACCCAGCTCTCGGAATAACCGATGGTGTAAACGCCGGCGGAGCGCAGGCCATAGCACTTGGTCACGACACGGTTGGCAACGATGGTGCCGCCGCCCTTATCGGTGGCCAAAGCAGTGCCGGCGTCCAGGCCGGACACGATGACAGTCACGTCGTCGGGATGCTCGGTGATGTCCAGGACGTTGGCGCCGTCCTCATCCTGAGTCATGGCAGCGTAGCTGTAGTCAGGGATCTCAGTGGCTTCGGGGTCGGTGATGTTGATGGAGCCGTCCTCGTTGATGAGGTTGGTTCCCTCCACGTTAATGACAATCTGTCCCCCCTGGGAGACATAGGGGCCGTGGCCGCCGGAGGAGCAGGCGAAGATGTCGCCGCCGTTAATAATGGCGAGACCGCTGCCGGTGGCATAAATGGAGTTGTTGGTGCCAAGGATCTGAGGCTGATTCAGCACCAGGGTAGCGGTATCATAGTGAATATCGCTGGTAGTAATCTTGCCCTCGGTGCCGCCGTCCACATGAACCTGGGAGCCGACGCCGTAGAAGTTGCCGCTCTCAGAGGGGCCGCGTCCGCTGGTGTAGCAGAATACGGTCAGGTTGTCAATGGTGTAGGAGCCTGTCCCCTGTACAAAGACAGAGGCGTGGTCTACATTGTCGGCGGAGTAGACAGTCTCCCCGTCCAGGACGGAGCCGTCCTCGCTGGTCTCGTCTACCAGCTTATAGAGGTAGGTGCAGTACATAATCACAACGCCGCTGGACGGGCCGCTGGTGATGTTCGCATAGTAGTTGTGCAGACGGATGATGTCGTAATCCTCGCCGTAAACCAGGCCCTCGGTCTCATAGATACCGTTGATGACCTCGGCCTTGGTGAGATACTCCACCTCGTCGCTGGCCTGGGAGCAATAGACCTCCTCATACAGGGAGTCCTCATAGACATAGTACACACCAGTGGAGACGCCCAGGGCGTGAACGTAGTCGGTCACAGAGGTGTTGGGGTTCTGCACCTCATACAGGTCTTCAGGCAGCTCGGTGCCTTCGGCCACAGCGCCGTCCACGATGTCCACATAGGAATATTCCTCGCCGGTGCTGAAGGAACGAGTCTCGGCCTCGTCCTCCCCAAGCTCCACAAACTCAGCCTCCACAGCGGAGGAATCCGCGCTGAAGGTATAGACCAGGGTGAACTCCTGGGTCAGCTCATCGAACGTGGTGGTCACGCCGTCCACGGTGATGGAGGCAATCTTATAGCCCTCCGCCGCGCTGACAGTCAGCTCCGTGGACAGGCCATAGGCATCCTCCGGCACATAGTAGGTACCGGCGGGGGTGATGGTGCCGTTCTCGCCGGGGGCGACCACGAAGGCGGTGCAGCCGTCCATGGAAACGGTCTCCTTGCCGTTGAACTCCGCGGCAGCGGCGGCAGAAGAGCCTTCCTCCGTGATGACATAGCCGGAGCAGCTCAGCCAGGGAGAATCAGAGACCTCCACCGTGGCAGGGATGACCCAGGCAATCGTGTCGTTGAAGTCATGGATGGCGCTGTCGGCAATGTAGCCCAGCTCCTCAGGGAACAGGACATAGGTGCCTTCCAGCTTGTTGTTGGACATGACGGCGCCGCCGTCACCCAGCGCGTCCACCGTCTCCGTGCCGATATAGCCCGGGACAAGGACGACCATCTCCGACTTCACGGACTGGGGCGCCTGGATGATGGTGATAACACCGTCCTCCTCGGTATACATCCAGCCGCTCTGTTCGGCGGTAGTGGGGCCGCTTATCTCCACGACAGGAGCTTCTGCGGCACTGCTTGCTTCGGAAGACGCGCTTGTGGAGGCTTCACCAGAAGCCTCGTCCGAGGCGAATACCGAAACGCCCATCATCATGACCATCGCAAGGATCAGGATGACGCTGACTAGTTTCTTCATTACGTTCCTCCTTAGTATTTTGTGAAACGCTCCGAAAAACATTTCACAAGGTTACTTTGGTATTATACCATAGTTCATATAGGGAAAGATAGTGACAACGATTACAGTTTCTATGCTTAAATAACAATTTTGTCATTTTTGCGCACATAATCCATTGCTCTAATACTTATTTTGTTATAGAAATCTTATTGAACAAAGACGAAAAAGTCCCTCACCAAGCACAAAGAGCACCTGGTGAGGGACTTTAAACTAAATCCGATGGATTACTTTCCCGGGCCAATCAGGTTGTTGGCCTCATAGACCTCCTGGAAAGCCTCGCATACAGCCTGATCGTCCTCATCGCCGGAGGAGGCAGTCCAGACGCCCATGTTGATGACGCCCTCTATCTCCTGTCCGTCAAAGGTGATGACAAAGCCCTTCACCTCGGAGGTGCCGTCGTCCGTGTCCTGATAAGAGGCCACGGCGGTGACACCGTTCACGGTGATCTCATATTCGGCGGTGGCGGCAACCATATCCGCCTCGGAGCTGACCTCGGTTTCGCCGGAAGCCTCCGCCGGGGTCACAACGATAACGCCCTCATATTCGCCGGGTTCAGTAACTTCCTCACCGTCCACGGTGACAGTGCCGTTGATGGTGCAGGTGTCATCCCAGGCAAGATACGCCAGGACGGACTCATCGGTCACGTTCCAGACGGAGCCGTTGGTGAAGGTCAGATAGGTGCCCATGGTGACGTCCGTGATATAGCTCTCGCTGTCCAGTATCCACAGGCAGCTATCGGCAGCCAGGCACTCCTCGCTCCAGACGCTGTTGAAGGTCTCGGCATCCCAGGTATAGGAAGCGCCAGTCCAGTCCACGGCGTCAAAATTCACAGTCAGCTTGCGCTGATAGTCATAGTTTTTGAAGTCGCCGGAGATGGTGCTGTTGGAGATGTTCGCCACGGTACCCTGGATGTCGTCAATGGCCTGGCCGGACTGCACCCAGCGGCCATTCTGGTCGGAGTTTATCACAGTCATGATGATGGTATTGTTGCCATAGGTGCCGTTTTCAAGCGTGAAGGTCACGTCGTCCAGGTCGATGGAGGCGCTGGTGGACTTCACCAGGATGGCCGCACCCCGGATGAATTCGATGTATTCGCCCACGGCCACGTCATACTTCTCGGAATAATCCTGATACTCCGGCTCCCAGGTCTCGCCGTCATAGAACTCATTGCTCTCACAGTAGGCGTTCATATCGTCGGTCATGACGAAATCGGTCTCGCTGGCGGAGAACACGGAGGCGGTGGAGCTGCCGTTGTCCCCGGAATGGGATTCGTCAGGAGAGTGAATCATGATGCCGGTACGGTTGGCCACGACCAGGCTGCGGACACCGGAAGTAGGCTCGGTGATGTCCATCATATCGGTGACGGTCTCGTCCGCAGAGTCGGAGCCGTAGATATGCACCTCACCGCCGCCGGCGATGATAGCGCCCATCTCCGCGCCGAGCAGAGTAGTGCCATAGATGTAGTCATAGCAGCCATTATCGGCATAAATGCCATAGCCACCGTTCACGGCACGGGCCGTGGAGCAATAGGAGAAGAACTGCACGCCGTTGCCCGCGTCCGTGGACATGGCCGCCCAGCCCTCCGTCTCCACATAGGAGTAGAAGTAATAGGTGTGAGAGGTGCCGATGGACATATTGGCGCGGGCTGTGCCGTAGACCAGCAGACCGCCGTTGGAGCCGGGTTCGCCGATGCTGGAGGTATAGCCTCCCTCATCCTCGCCAAGCTGGATGATGGAGGAATTCTCCACCACCAGATTCCCGGCGCTGGCATAAACGGTATAGTTGCCGCCCACGCCGCCACGACCGTCCTCGGTCAGGATGGAGTCCTGGATGTAAAGGGTGCCGCCCACGGTTCCGGCGATGTAGCCGCCGGAGGTGCCGCTGATCTCGCTCGTAACCAGCTTGTCGATGACAGCGTTTTTCAGATACACCACGTCGTCGCTGCCGGAAACGGTCAGTCCGTTGGCGGTGAAGTCGTCGATACTCATCTCCAGACCGTCAATCACGGTCACGCCGTCCTCGGAGGTGATGGTCGGTTCGATGGTGATGGTGTAGACACTCTCATCCTCTTCCGCCTGGGTCAAATCCCCGTCCACTGTATAAACGGAGACAGCGGAGGAGGTCTCCCCAGACGCTTCGCCGGAGGCACTGGAATCGCCCATGGAGAGGGAGCTGCCGCCGGCATAGTCCGTGAACTCCTCAGAGGCAAACGCCCCCGTGCACAGCGTCAGCGCAAACACCAAGGCCATAAGCAGTGCGCACAGTCTTTTGGTCATTGTTAATAGTTCTCCTTTCAAAATGATAATCCAATTATATACGAACCGTAATATTTTGGCAACAGAAATTTGAGTACTCCACAAATTCCTTCCAAAACGTCAGAAAGGTAAAATTCAGCTTGTGCGTAACGCTGCTGTCCAAAACAACTAAATAAAAATTTTTAACTATTTTCTCCTTCCCAGGCGTCAGGACGGTTTACTTGCGGGCAGAAATCTGATAAAATGACTGTATACGATTTTTGAGGGGTACAGTGTATGAAAACCATATATTATGACAAGGACATCCCCCGCATCCTTCTGACCAAGGGCGCGGCAAGGTTCAAGGCCACGCGGGGACTTCTGTATACGGGAATCAACGCGGTGAAATTCAAGGTAAACATCCCTGACCCGCCGCTGCCGGCGGACAACTGGGTGCGGGTGAAGAATATCGCCTGCGGCGTTTGCGGCACGGACGTCAGCTTTTTCAAATCCACCACCGGCACCAACTCCGCCCTGGAGCCTATCCCCGCCAGCAAAAAGACCTTTCTGGGCCACGAAAACGTGGGGGTAATCTCCGAGGTAGGGGCCGCCGTCACGGATTTCAAGGTGGGTGACCGGGTCGGCATCCGGGCCTACATGGCCGGGTGCGACAACAAGGATCTGCCCCGCTGCAAAAACTGCGCCGAGGGCAACTACAGCCTGTGCACGAACTATGGGGCCAAGCCCCGCTTTGACCTGGAATGGACGGGCGCGGGCTGGGGCGACAGCTTCATTGCCCCCCAGCAGCAACTGTATCATGTCTATGACGAGCTGACCAACGACCAGGCGGTGATGATAGAGCCGAGCTGCGTGTCTGTTCATGCCGTTTTGCTGAACCCGCCCAAGGCAGGAGAGAAGATTCTGGTCATGGGCTGCGGCGTCATTGGCCTCGGCATCGTTCAGGCTCTGCGGGTGATTCAGCCGGACTGCGAGATATGGGCCATGAGCCGCACCAAGGACAAGCTGGACTTTGCCCTGC
>JAJBVW010000034.1:0-277 GCA_020866945.1 Oscillospiraceae bacterium | reverse complement strand
AGGTCTATCAGGGCATGAGCCACAAAAACCGCTATTTCTTCGGCGGCTTTGACCGGCTGTACGACTGCATCGGCGGCGACTGGGCCAACACTCTGGGCGTCCGCCTGCTGGCCTCCCGGGGAACCTTCGTGAAGGTGGGCCACCACATGAACGCCGTGAAATATGACGAGACCCCCGTCTGGTGGCAGGTGCTGACCGTTATCGGCGTAGACTCTCACGGCATGGAGGAATACGAGGGCCGGAAGCTCTACACCTTCGACCTGGTGCAGGAGTGGAT
>JAJBVW010000107.1:15702-16979 GCA_020866945.1 Oscillospiraceae bacterium | reverse complement strand
TCATGAATTTGATTCCTGACCCGCCCGGAAAAATCGTTCAGGGGGAAATTCTCTACGAAGGCGAAGACCTCCTGAAAAAAAGCAGCCACGAGATGCAAAGCATTCGGGGCAATAAAATTTCCATGATTTTTCAGGATCCGATGACCGCGCTAAACCCGATTATCACAGTAGAAGATCAGGTCATGGAGGTTATTCGCCTGCACCAGAAATGCTCGACCGGCGAGGCGCGTATTGCTGCCGTCAAAATGCTGGAAAAGGTTGGTATCAAAGCCGAACGCAGTCAGGACTACCCGCATCAGTTTTCCGGCGGCATGAAGCAGCGTGTACTCATTGCCATGGCTCTTGCGTGCGACCCACAGCTTTTGATTGCGGATGAGCCGACAACAGCCCTGGATGTCACCATCCAGGCCCAGGTTTTAAATCTGATGAGAGACCTGAAATGTGAAATGAAAACGGCTATGCTGTTAATCACGCACGACCTTGGCATCGTTGCGGAAACGTGCGACCGTGTGGCGATTATGTATGCGGGCGAGATTGTGGAAATCGGAACATTGGAGGATATATTCCACCGGACAAAGCATCCCTATACAAAGGGACTGTTCAATTCGATTCCCAGCCTTGACAAAGACGTCAGGCGTCTGGAATCCATCCCCGGATTAATGCCGGATCCCGCCGCGCTCCCAAGCGGCTGCCGATTCCATCCGCGCTGTAAATATCGCTCACCGCAATGCGAGACAGACGCTCCGATCCTTGCGGAGATTTCTCCGGGACATCTCTGCCGCTGCCATTTGGCACAGGAAGGAGGTGCGATAGATGGATGAGCCATTGCTGGAAGTTCGTGATTTAAAAAAATACTTCAATACTAAAAACGGCGTTTTGCACGCCGTGGATGGCGTTAGCGTTACCCTTGCAAGCGGAAAAACACTGGGCGTAGTCGGCGAGTCCGGATGCGGAAAATCCACGCTGGGGCGGACAATTCTGGGCTTAAGCTCTGCGACCTCCGGCCAGGTGATGTTTTGCGGCGAGGATATAACCTATGCTTCTAAGCGCAGAAGAAAAGAACTGTGCCAGGATATGCAAATCATCTTTCAGGATCCTTATTCTTCCCTGAATCCCCGCCGCTGCGTATCAGAGCTGATAGAAGACCCATTAAAGCTGCACCATATGTGTAGTTCCAAGGAGGAGACAAAAAAACGCGTCCATGAACTGATGGACACCGTTGGACTGGCAGAACGCTTCGCATTTTCCTACCCGCATGAGTTGGATGGCGGCCGTCG
>JAJBVW010000107.1:0-15692 GCA_020866945.1 Oscillospiraceae bacterium | reverse complement strand
ACGCGGACATGAACTGATTGACACCGTTTGATTGTTAGATTTATGAGAAGTTTACTACCGTGATGTTTAGGATGGTTTACGTCGGCAGCGCATAGGAATCGCCCGTGCACTGGCCTTGAATCCCAAGTTCATTGTCTGCGACGAGCCGGTTTCCGCGCTGGATGTATCCATCCAAGCCCAGGTTCTGAATCTATTGCAGGATCTCCAGGAGGAGCTTGGAATCTCGTATCTGTTCATTACACACGATATGTCCGTGGTTCGCCATATATCTGACGACATTCTTGTCATGTATCTGGGTTGCATGGTTGAGCTGTGCTCCTATCAGGAGCTGTTTCACCATCAGCTGCACCCATATACAAAGGGGCTTCTTTCAGCAATTCCTATCCCCTCTTTGGACGAGAAGCCGGAGCGCATAATTATGGAGGGCGAGTTGTCATCGCCCATCAACCCAAAGCCCGGCTGCCGCTTTGCCGCGCGCTGTCCGTATGCCAAGGAAAAATGCTCAAAAGACGATCCTGTAATGGAGGAAGTCATGCCCGGACATTTTGCAGCGTGCCACTATGTCCGTGAAATCAATTCGCTCGCATAAACCCTTTACTATATATTTTTAACTTCAGGAGGAGGAAAATCCAACATGAAAAAAAGATGGTCCGTGCTTGCGCTGATATTAGCGCTGCTGCTTTTACTCAGCGCCTGTGGTGGCGGAAGCAGTGACACCACTACAGAAGTGGACGAAAATGAGACCAGCAGCTCCACAGGAGCCACCACGCTTACCGTAGGCACCCTCGGCGAGCCTGACTCTCTGTATCCCCCCAACTCCGCCACCGGCGGTCTGTGCCTGGCTCCTGTCTACGAGTCCCTGATGAACTACAACTATGAGACAGGCGAGCTTGACCCCTGCCTGGCAACCTCTTGGGAGTTCACGGATGACACCACCCTGGTTTTCCAGATTCGGGAAGGCGTTCAATTCAGCGACGGCTCCACAATGGATGCAAACGACGTTCTGTTCAGCTTCCAGAAATACATGGAGGAAACCACTCAGACGTATTCAAAGCTTTCCTTCATTGACATCGAAAACTGCTATGTGGAAGACGACTACACCGTGGTATTCAAGTTTACAGAGCCTACTGCCAGCGGTCTGGTTATCATGGCCACCTGCGGGATTCTCAGCGAGGATTATTACAAAGAAGTAGGCGAAAATCAAATGTCTTCTGCGCCTATGTGCACCGGCCCCTACGAGCTGACTGAATGGACATCCGGCTATTCGATTTCCTACGCAAAGAATGAATCCTACTGGGGCGATGCCTGCTATTTCGACGAGATTGTTGTGCGGTTCTATTCTGAGTCTACCACCATGATGATCGACTATGAAACCGATGCTATCGACGTTGCCATGGATCTCGCCGAGAACGATGTGACCCGCATTCAGAATGACGAAGTATCAAACACCCAGCTCTATCTTGTCCCCACCTTTGAAACATATGTTTTCACGCTGTATAATGGCAGCGAAAAGCTCCAGGACGAGAGAGTCCGGCAGGCAATCGCCCACGCCATAGACAGAGACGCTGTAGCTGAGCATTGTCTGGGTGTCCTCGGCTCCACTGCCGATAGTGTTATGGCGAGCAGCATCCAATATTATATTTCCTGCGATTGCTATGAATATGACCCGGAATTGTCAATTTCCCTTCTGGAAGAAGCCGGTGTAGAAAATCTTGAACTGACCTGCCTCTTGGAAAGCGACAGTGTTGTGTCCAGCATGGCGGAAATTATCCAGGCGGAGCTTAACGAGGTTGGCATTACCCTGAACATTGAGATTTATGACATCGGAACGGTTATCACAAAATGGATTGGCCTTGAAAATGACATGGTTCCCGAGGGCGAATGCGTTATCATGGCCTCTTCCCTCTCCATCCCCGACCCTGATTACCGCTGCACCGGTTACAAGCAGGGTTCCGGCCTGACAATCATTGAGGTCACTGATGAGCTGAACGATCTTCTCTTCGAGGCACGTCAGACCCTGGATGAGGACGCGCGCAGAGAAAAGTATGAGGAAGTACAGCAGCTGTTCGTCAGCGAAGCCTATAACAATCCCGTTGGCTGAATCCCTGAAGGCCTACGCAATCCGTGATGGTCTGACAGGCTTCTCCGGCCTTGACCCCAACGGCTACGACTTTTATAAGCTAAGCGAAAACTAAATCAACCACACAGCGGCGGCCTCGATTGAGACCGCCGCTGTTTTTTTGCCGATATATCGTTTTCAGAGGACTACGCCCTCACAAAATGCCGTATTTTTCCCGCAGTGCGTCACGCACGGCGGGGAATGGCTTCACGGGGGGTTGGGCCGGAAGATGGTCGCCGATGTGTTTTTCCATCCATATCATATCGTACCACCGGCCAAACTTATAGCTGCACTGCTGAAACCGTCCGACCAGGCGAAAGCCCATATGCTCATGGAAATTTGCGCTGCTGCGGGTCAGATATTCATCCTCCACCGGCGGATAGGCAATGCAGGCGTTCATGTTTAAAATTCCCTGTTCCCCCAGAGCTTGCTCCAGCGCCTGATACAGCAGACGACCCAGGCCCAGGCCCTTTTTATCCTCACGGACATAGATGGAGGTTTCCACCGCCCAGTCATAGGCCGCCCGGGGGTGCAGAGGGCCGGCATAGACATAGCCCAGAATCTCCCCATCGGATTCCGCCGCGAGATAAGGATACTTCTCCAGCGTGCGTGCGATGCGTCCGGCAAACTCCTCCGCCGTAGGCGGGACATATTCATAGGAGATGCAGGTATTCTCCACATAAGGAGCATATATAGCGAGCAGAGCCGCCGCGTCCTCCGGCGTCACAGCGCGGATGGTGACGTTCTCCATGGCTCAAAGCTCCCTATACATAGCGGGAGCGTCCGCCTTAGAGGTGTTTTCCGATATAGAGAGCACTTCTACCTTCACAGTTCTGGCCCCGGTGCGAAGCTCTATCACGTCCCCGGGCTTTACCTCCCGGGACGCTTTGGCCGGCGCGCCGTTCACTGTGACCCGTCCGCCGTCGCAGGCCTCGTTCGCCACTGTGCGCCGTTTTATCAGTCTTGATACCTTCAGATATTTGTCCAGCCGCATAGCCGTCCTCCCTCAAAATAGCCGATGCGGCGCGGAAGCCCCGCGCCGCATCGTTCGCTTGTCACTCTGGTAATTATTTCGCAACAGCGTCCTTCAGAGCCTTGCCGGCCTTGAACTGGGGAACCTTGGACGCGGGGATCTCGATCTCCTCCTTGGTCTTGGGGTTGCGGCCAATGCGGGCGCTGCGTTCCTTCACATCGAAGGCACCAAAGCCCACGAGCTGAACCTTATCGCCCTTCTCCAGCGCCTCAGTGATGGCGTCCAGCGCGGCGTTAATGGCCTTCTCACAATCCTTCTTGGACAGCTCAGACTTTTCTGCCACTGCCGCAACAAGCTCTGCTTTGTTCATAATAAACCTCCTAAAATTTGACGGGTGCTCCGCCTCTTTGGTATATAGAAATTTGCTTTGTATGGGATTCCGCGATAGCAAAGTCCTTACGATTTGAGTGGGTTTTACGCTTTTTCCTCCGCCTTGGCCTGCTGCCAAAGGCTGTCCTGCTCCTCCAGAGAAAGGTCAGGAAGGGTCTGTCCCGCCTCCGCAGCCAGCGCCTCCATGCGGCTGTAGCGGCAGATGAAACGGTCACAGGAGCCGTTCAGTGCTGCCTCCGGGTCTATTTTCAGCAGACGCGCCAAATTCACCGCAGCGGCCAGCAGGTCGCCCAGCTCCTCCTCCACGCCCTCGCCGGAGGCAATGGCCTGATCCAGCTCCTCCAGCTCCTCGGAGAGCTTTTCCCTCGCGCCGTGCCAGCCCGGCCAGTCAAAGCCGTCCTTCCGGGCCTTGGACTGAATTTTTTCCGCGCGCCAAAGGGCGGGCAGGGCGTCGGCAATACCGGCCATGGCGCCAGAAGTAGAGGCCTGATGCTTTTCCTGACGCTTTACGTCGTCCCAGCTGGAAAGAGCCTCCTCCGCGTTCGCGGCCCGCTGCTCGCCGAACACATGGGGATGACGGCGTATCAGCTTTTTGCAGGCCATATCGCAAACGTCGTCGAAGGTGAAGCCGCCGCGCTCCTCCTCCATCTCCGCATGGAACAGCACCTGCATTTGCAGATCGCCCAATTCCTCCTGGAGGTTTTCCATGTCCTGATGGTCGATGGCGGCTGCCGCTTCATATGCCTCCTCCAGCAGATTCCGGCGGATGCTCTCGTGGGTCTGCACTCTGTCCCAGGGACAGCCGCCCTCGCCCCGCAGAAGCGTCATGATAGTGCGATAGTCCTGAATGTCGTATTTGTCCTTGTATTGAAAATTTACCATACTTTTACTCTCTCTGCAATAGTAAAACGCAAAAAACTTGATTTTTCAACGGTTTCCACAAATTATTTCAGTGAATATGGAGCCGCTTTGCAAGCTTTTCCCCCTTGGGGATAAGCTTCATATCCTCCATGGTGATGGCCCGCGTGGCAATAATCATAACCACATATACCACCACGCCAGTCAGCACCGCCACAAGGAACGGCACCAGCACGTTGATGGGACGGTTGATAATAACCGCCTCCACGCCGCCCATCAGCCCGTGGAGCAGGGACCACACGGCCCAGGCGGCCACGCCCATCACGCCAGCGCTCAAGCCCGCCCGGCCAAATATCCGTCCCATATTCATGGGCCGCTCCATATGCTTCGCGATGAACACCAGGTTTATCGACAGCATGACGATATAGCAGCATACCGTTCCGATAGGGCCACCGTAGACGTTAATATTGGGGTTGCCAACCAGCACGTAGGTAACTATCACCTTCACTACGCCGCCGCAGAGAATGGAAATCAGGGGCAGCCGCTCATTGCCGTTGGCCGAAAGGATAGAGTTTGTCATGAGCGCCATGGTCATGAAATAGCAGGTAATGCCAAGCTCCACGAGTAAAATGACGCCCTGGCTTGCCGTATCCGGGAAAAGCACCTGCATACAGGGCCACGCCAGCACAGCCATGCCCACAGCCATTGGCAGACACACCAGGGTACACATACGCAGCCCGTTCTCAGCCGTGTCGTGCGCGTCCTTTCTGTCTCCCCGCATACGGGCAGCGGATACAGCCGGCATAATACTCGCGGTGAAAGGTGTCACAAAGGCGGAGGGAACATTATATATCGTCATGGCCTTGCCGTAGGCTCCGTTGAGCACATAGGCGGCCTGGGCCGTATACCCGGCGGCGTTTTGCAGCTGATTGAGCGTGATAGCGGAGTCAGCCAGCTGGATAAGGCTAAGCACAGAGGATGAGATGGTGATGGGAATACCGATGCGCAGCAAATCCCACAGCACCTTCCTGTTTGGTTCGGGAACATCCGTGGCCTCCGCCGTGGGCTTGACCCGGTATTTCCGATGGACTGCTACCTGCATATACAGCATGGCGGCCAGGGAGCTTACCGTGGTACCAAGAATGGCGCCGGCGGCGCATATTGCCAGGCTCTTGCCCATTTTGTAAAGAATACCGGCGCAGGCAAGGCCGACCACCACCTTCACGGCGGTCTCGACGATCTGGGATATGGTAGAGGGTATCATATCCGAATAGCCCTGTGCATAGCCCCGGTAGGCCGCTGTTACGCACACCAGCACCACAGAGGGAGCCATGACGAAAATGCACTGGGCCGCTTCCACATCGCCCACCAGGGACGCCAGGCCCGTCGGGAACAGCATCATGATAAGCGTGCTCACTGCGCCCAGGCCCAGGAAAGCGGCAAGGCCCATCTTGAAAATACTGTAGACCTGTCTGTCCTTGTCCAGGGCGTTCGCCTCGGAAATCATGCGGCTCATCGCTATGGGGATACCAGCGGTGGAGATGGTTAAAAACACGCTGTAGACCCGATAGGTCAGCTCAAAGTGGTTATAGCCCTCATCGCCCAGGATGTTACCCAGAGGGATCTTATAGATCGCGCCCAGTATCTTGACGATGATAATGCCAACAGTGTATATGGCTGCGCCATGCAGAAAGTTTTGGCCTTTTTTCTCAGACATAAACGCTCCTTCATTCAGTATGCGGTGCCGGTGACTGGATAAACGAATATATGCCGGGACATCTTATAATAGACGCCCTTTTGGATGTATCTGTGACGTATCAATGGTTTAGGGCGGCTTGCGCCGCCCTAAGCTCAAGAGGCAAGGTGTATTTTATCAGGGATGACGGACCGTGTCAATATATTTTGTCAGATCCAGCATCTTGTTGGAATAACCCCACTCGTTGTCGTACCAGGCAACAAGCTTCACGAAGGTGTCGTTCAGGGCGATGCCCGCCTTGGAGTCAAACACGCAGGTATGCGGCTCCGTGCGGAAGTCCTGGGACACTACCTCCTCGTCGCAGTAAAGAATCTGGTCGGCCATCGGGCCGTCCGCCGCAGCCTTCACAGCGGCGCAGATTTCCTCATAGGTGGCGGGCTTCGCCAGCTTGCAGGTCAGGTCTACCACGGACACATCCCCGCAGGGGACGCGCATGGCCATGCCGGTCAGCTTGCCCTTCAGCTCCGGGATGACCTTGCCCACGGCCTTGGCCGCGCCAGTGCTGGTGGGGATGATGTTGTCAAAGCAGCTGCGGGCCAGACGCCAGTTTTTCTTATTGAAGTTATCCACGATGTTCTGACTGGCCGTGGCCGCATGGATGGTGGTCATGAGGCCTTCCACGATGCCGAAGCTGTCGTTGATGACCTTCGCGAGCGGCGCCAGGCAGTTCGTGGTGCAGGAGGCGTTCGAGAGAACCTTGATGTCCGGGGTGAATTTTTCGTTGTTCACGCCCATAACGAACATGGGGGTATCATCCTTAGACGGGCCGGACAGGACTACGACCTGCGCCCCCGCGTCCAGATGATCCTGAACAGACTCGGCGGTCAGGAACTTGCCGGTGCATTCGAGAACGTACTCCGCACCCAGCTTACCCCAGGGAAGCTCCGCCGGCTTGCGGCTGTTCAGCAGCGGAACACGCACACCGTTTACGATGAGCGCACTCTCATCATAGGCCACCGTGCCGGGGAAACGCCCGTGTACCGTGTCGTACTTCAGAGAATGGGCCAGCTGCTCCGGGGTCTTATCCGGGGCGTTGACGCCCACGAACTCCACATCGCCCCGCTCGCACCCGGCGCGGAACACAAGACGCCCGATCCGTCCAAAGCCGTTAATGCCAATTTTAACCATGATGTTGCCCTCCATTTTAAAAAATTAGCGAAACATATAAAGCGCAGGACTATATCTTGTATCTTAATGTATTATATCATCTTTGTCAAATTTTTCTACTAGTCAAACACCCGTTTGGAAGAAAAATTTTCCCCCGCAGCCTTTGTACGCAAAAATCTTCAAATTTCGTCAAAAACGATTGCCCTTTCTTTGGGGATTTGCTATGATAATAGCATCCAAGAATAGTAACGCATCGTCCTTCATAAAAGAAAAGTATGACTATGAATATACAGCCTGAAACCCTCGGCGCTCTGTTTGAGATGAGCCGCGACGCCGTGCTGGGTATAAAAGACGGTCTCATCTCCTTCGCCAATCCAGCCACCGGGACACTTCTGGGCATCCGCCCAGGAGACCCGGCCAGCCGCGCTTTGCCGGACTATATTCTCTCTGACCCGTCGGAACGCTTTATCGCCTCCTTTGAGCTAAACGGGCAGCAGGCGGAGGCAAGCATTGCGCGGCAGGAGGAGCTGACCCTCGCGCGCATCACGCTCCAGGATGAAAACAGCTCCGCCTCGCAGCTTCCCCTTCCTGTGGAGGAGCTGGGCGCCTCACTGATGACGGCAAAGCTCGCAATCGACGCCATTGTGGCGAGAACCGGCGCTGAAAAAAGCCTTCAGCTCAAGGACTACACCCACGCTCTCTACCACAGCTACTACCGCATAAAGCGGGCCTACGACCATATGACCGCCGCAAGAAATATCCAGCAGGGCCTTCTGCCCTGCAACGCACAGGCGGAGGATTTGGAAGAGCTATGCTATGATCTCTGCGACTCGGTAAACCATCTCGCCGGCGAGGATATATCCATCGTCTTCCGCGCCGGGCCTGGCAGCTTCATCACCATGCTGGACGCCGACCAAATCGAAATCATGCTGCTGAACCTTCTGTCCAACAGCATCGCCCATATGCCCTCCGGCGGCACAATAGAAATGGAGCTTACCCGTCAGGGGGAGCGCTTCATCATATCCGTGCGGGACAGCGGCAGCGGCATAGACCCCGCCAAGCTGTCCGGCATCGCCCCAAGAGACCTGACCGATACCGCCGCCGGCAGCGGCCTGGGTCTATACGTCGCAAGGGGCATCGCCCAGCGCCACGGCGGCGCTCTCATCCTGGATACCACCCCCGGCCAGGGCGCTTCCGTGCGCATATCTCTCCCGCACCGCGTCTCCAACACCCTGAAATTTCCCACCGCCCCCTACGGCAGCAAAAGCATGACCAACATCCTGACCGAGCTTTCCCCCGTGCTGGACAGGAACAGCTATGGAAGAAAAATCAGAGAGTAACGTCAATAACGCCGTCCACTGTCGGAACGGCGTTATTTTTGTCTTGTATAGCCCCTACAGGCTGTCCGGCATACAAATGACCACCCTTGTTATTCCGTCCGATGTAATGGTCAGCGTCGCGCTGTCGCCGTAAATCAAATCCAGACGGCGGCGGATATTGGCCAGCCCAATGTGGGCATCGCTGTCCGCCGCAGCATCCGGCGCGTTGATGCGCACAAGAATGTCCGGCGGTATGACTGCGCCGGTGTTGGAAACCTCAATTCTCAAACGGTCTTCCTGTCGTCTGACGGAAACCTTTATCCAGCCGGATTTCACTCCCGTATCTGCGTCGTCCAGTCCGTGAAACAGCGCGTTTTCCACCAGCGGCTGAATGATATTTTTAGGAATACGCGCCTCCATCAGCTCTTCCGGAATGACCCATAGCAGAATCCCCTGGTTGTTTGCGTCAAGGCTCTCTATCACCCAGTAGCACTCAACAATATGCTTTTCCTGAGCCACGGTATCCCCCACAAGAGTGCTCTGCGGACGGAGGCAGTCCTGAAAGATGGTTGCCAGCGCAGTGTTGGCGCGTATCACATCGCCTGTTCTGCCCTGGCGCGCCAAAGAGCTTATTACGCTCAACGTATTATAGAAGAAATGGGAATTGATTTGGGCCACCATCAGATTATAGGTCAGGTGCTGTTCCCTCGACTGCTGCTCCAGCGCCTGTGAGGCGTTGATTCTCATCTCATCCAGCATATCGTTAAATATATCGGAAAGCTCCCCGATTTCATCGTCCGTCTGAACAGGCGAATAGTAATCGCCGCCCTGGCTTGAAACATTTTTCATAACGGTTCCCAACTCCCCCAACGGGGCAAGCATTCGGCGCACAGCTGGGACGAACAGCAGCACCACCATAAGCCCTAAAACTACGCAGATAAGAAGCAGCAGCCACACAAAAGGTACCAGCGAAGCGTTGAAGCTGGCCCGATCGATGTACCCCACAAGCCGCCATCCGCTTGCGGGAATCGTCACGATGAAATAATACCCCATCGAATCTCTGGCTGCATATGGCTCCGTATCCAAATACGAGGCAGCAACCTCCTCCGCATTGCCGGTGCTGCCGCTTTCAAAAAAAGGAATACCCGGCCGGCCGTCATGATAATCGGTCAGAATATAGCCGGTGTAGGTGCTCTGCGCCAGGGTATCAATGCGCTCCATCAGTGCGCTTGCATCATAAAAGATAAGCAGTGTATACGCTCGTCCCCCGATGGTATAAGCGCTGACACGAACGATTGTCTGCTCGTGTTGTTCCACATCGGAAAGATAAAAGCTCGACCAGTTGTGCGTGAGCTGCGCGTCCATCGTATCGGCCACCCAGCTGCTTTCCAGAAGCTCCTCATCCTGCTTTCCAAGAGGCCCCGCCTGAAAATAAGTCCCGTCCGCGCTTATCAGAACCATGGTTCGCATATTGGAGGAAATAGATTTCAGCTCCAGGAGCACATCACAGACAGCAAGCCGGTTTTCCTCTGTCGCCGCTTGATTGAATGCCTCCAGTGTATCCGCCAGAAGGCTTGAGGATGCTGTATATTTTCCGTAGCTGTCCAGGTTTTCCATCGTCTCGTTGATGGACAGCATGATGACCTGACTGGCCGATACAGCCCGGTCGTGAGCCTCATCCCGGAGCTTTGGCCAAAAAAGCCCATAGGCAAGGCCAAAGGAGACCAGGAGACTGATTAGGGTAATCAGCAGAATTTGACGTATCAGCTTTTTTGCCAACTTTGTCGGCATGAACCATGTCTTCAGATTATTCATGATATTTATTCGGCTTCACCCCCGTCTGCGCCTGAAAAAGCGTGCTGAAATACGCTTGGTTTCGATAGCCCACCAGATTCGCCACCTCGTATACTTTGTATTTTCCGCTGGCCAGCAGCCGCTTCGCATTCTCAATGCGGATATAGGTCACATATTCGTTGACTGAGGTATTCATTTCCTCCCGGAAACGGGCGCTCAGCCGGCTGGCGCTTATGCCGCAGGCGGCGGAGACACTGCCAATGCGCAGCTCCGGCTCTGAATAGTGCTCGCGGATGTAGGCCGCCGCCCGTTCCACGATAGGAGACAGCATGGACTTGTCTGTTCCCTCCGGCATATCCGGCACCGTTCTTTTTCTCAGACTGCCCAGCGCCTGATGGATTGTGTCCTCGCTCAGATCCTTTTTCAGCAGATAGTCGGTTACGCCAAGCTTGAGCGCCGCCCGGGCATAATTAAAATCCTGATAAGCGCTCAGAATGATAAACTTTGTCTCCGGTGCAAGCGCCTGAATCTGTTCTATCATTTCCAGTCCGTCCATGTGGGGCATCCTTACATCGGTAATCACAATTTGCGGCCGCTCCTTTTTAAACCTGGCAAGTCCAAGCTGGCCGTTTGCCGCTGTAAGAGTCCTGTATCCATGGCGCTCCCAGTCATACAGCGTCAAAATATCCTGTAAAATAAGGCTCTCGTCCTCAACAATCAAAACTGTCGTGATGTCCATAAAGCTCGCCCCCCTGTTGGCAATATACTGTTTTACCGGCTGTTTGTCAACCAATCAGGCGAAAAACGAAATTCCCGGTCGGAAAACGAAACTTTTTTATTTGCCTTCAGTTTTATACTGAGTTAAAATATAATCAGTCTTGAAACAATCGCTGATAAGGAGGATTTTATGAAAAAAATTATTTCTCTCGTTTTAGTCCTGTGCCTATGCCTGAGCATGGGCGTGACTGCCCTGGCCTCTGGCGAGGCGTCCGGCGAGGCTGCCGGGGATGAGCTTGTCCTGCTAAACGGCAAGGACAACAAGTCCGAGGCCTATGGCATGGATACCTGGTATGCCGAAGCACTGACAGCGGAGGCCCTGTCCTCCCTGACGGAAAGCTCCATCGTGGTTTACACCAACGACGCAGACGGCATCACCGACGAGCTGTCCGCCAGTGTCCACGGGGAGTACACCACCACAGTTGGGGACATCACCGTCTATCTGGTGCCGATGGATGAGGTCATCATTCTCTCTGCCGGAGAATACGAACAGGACTATATCGCCCAGGACGGTGAAAATATCCTTATCGTCCTGGAGGATGGAGCCTCCCTCACCGGCACGCTGACAAACGTGTCCCTTTCCATGCAGGACGAAGCCACCTGGACACTGACAGGCGAGAGCGTACTTATCGGTCTGGACGCCTGCCGTCCCACCGTCCGCAGCAATGTCTACGGCAGCGGTAACATTGGCTGGTACAACAGCGAGGTATATCTCTCCGATGATATGCGCGAGTGGACGGAGCAGGTAGCGGACACCATCAGCTCCCTCACCAGCTATTCAGACGCAACGGCCCTGAGCTTTGACGATTATCGCGACGCCATTCTGGCCGGGGAAAAGGCCGCCGTTATTTCTCATGATAATTTCCTCATGTCCATCTTCCCTGTGAACATGGCGGCCCTCATCACCGCTTCTGTGTATGACAATGAAATTGACGAGGCAGACGTCTCCGAGGAGTCCGGCGTCTATACCTGGACAGATGAATACGCCGACCTGCGCAACGGTCACGGCTATTCCGGCGGGGACATCGAGTATACCACCGTCATCACCACTGACCCCTCGGCCAACGGACAGGTCAACCGTTCCTCCATCTACGCTACTGATTCTACCGTCTCCTATGACGGTCTGCTCATTCAGCAGCTGAGCTATGCCACCAGTGTGGTATACGCCGACGGCACCAACCGGGGCCAGGATGCCATGATGAAATATGGCGTGAACTCCGCTGTCTGGGCACAGGGCGAGGACGCGGTCATCGACCTGCAAAACTTCTATATTCTTGGCGCAAACGACGGGGCCTATGCCACCTACGGCGGCACAGTCATCCTGCAAAATGGTGTGCTGGATGTCACCGCAAACCATGGTTTGCAGATATGCTATGACGGCACCATCATCGCCCGGAACATGGACATCATCACCACCGGCATGATGGGTTCCGCCATCTCCTCCGACCATGGCGGCGGCTTCCTGCTGGCAGACAATGTGTTCGCCCTGGCAGCTTATGGCTCCACCGGCGGCAGCGGCATCTACTGCGACGGCTACTGCGATTTCTGGATTATGAATTCCACCGTCGGCTCCCTGAACGACAACGGCGCGGTCATGTGCGGAGGCGGTACGCTGAACCTTATCAACACCACTGTCTTCTCTCAATATGATTCCTCCACCATTGAAGCAAGCTCCAGCGCCTCCGGCGAATCGTCCGGCGAGGCCAGCGGCGAGACCGAGGAGGACGGCGAGGAGACCGTCATCTATGGCGCCGGCGTTTATGTTCACCCCATGGGCAACAACCCCGGCCAGGTCACAGCCCTGAACATGACCGATGTGGTGCTGGATGCTCCCGGCTATGGCATATGGACCTTTGGAAAATCCACAAACATCACCATCTCCGGCACGCTGGATGTGAGCGCCGTTGGCAGCGGCATTTTGCTCTATGCCAAGCAGATGGACGGCGGAAATGATTTTATGGGCGGACTGACTCTGGATATGGCCTATGAAATTCCGGAAAACGTCACCAATATCGTCTTTGACGGCGGCGTTCTCATCGGAACCGGCGACATCGTAAAGGCCGCAGAGGACGACGAGAGCGGCAACTACGCAGAAATCAATGTCACCCTGCAAAATAGCAGCAGCTATGCTGGCGCGGTGAACGCGGACACCATGACCATTGACGAGACCTCCACCTGGACTGTCACCGGTGAGAGCATCATAGGCGATCTGGACTGCCAGGGCACGCTGGAGGGCGAAGCCACTCAGCTTGAGGATGGCACCTGGCTTGTAACGCCGCTGGCATAAAACCCGGCAAAGCTAAATACAACAACCCGTATTGGGCTGGGATCTATATCCCGCCCATACGGGTTCTTTTTTGCCATTTTTTCGTCATTTTTTAAAATTTACTGTCCTTCCGCTGTCTAAATTGTGTCATTTTCAACAAATTCACACAATTAACCTATTTTACATATTGACTTAGTAGGTAAGACGTGCTATAGTTCATCCATCGACTTCTATCGGGCAGCTTGCAGAGGGGACGGACGTGATGAAAGGGGGGCGGCGGTCATGAACTGGGAATTTATAAAGACCTATCTTCCTCTTTATCAGGAGGCTGCACTGCTGACCGTACGTATTGGCCTCGCGGGGATTGCCGTTTCCATTGTTGTTGGTCTTTTCTGTACTCTGGTACAGTATTACAAGATTCCAATCTTCCGCCGAATTGTGAGCGCATATATTGAGATCAGCCGTAACACACCGCTGCTGATACAACTGTTTTTCATCTATTACGGTTTGCCAAAAATCGGCATTATGACCGATGCCGCTACCTGTGGGGTGTTCGGATTGGCCTTCCTGGGCGGCAGCTACATGGCCGAGACATTTCGCAGCGGCATAGAATCCGTATCTTCGGTCCAAGAGGAGAGCGCTTACAGCCTGGGATTGAACCGACTCCAAACCATGCGCTACGTGGTTTTGCCTCAGGCGTTTTCCGTCAGCGTCCCCGCATTCATGGCAAACGTCATTTTCCTTCTGAAGGAGACAAGCGTATTCAGCGCCATCAGTCTGATGGATTTGATGTTCACCGCCAAGGACTTGATAGGGCTATATGCCAAGACAACGGAAAGCTTGTTTCTGCTGGTGGTTTTCTACCTGCTGATTCTGCTGCCGGTATCCCTGCTGGGGCGGCTTCTGGAAAGGAGGCTGCGTTATGCCGGATTTGGGTCTTGACGTTCTGCTGAAGGGCAGGAATTTTATTCGGCTGCTGGGCGGTCTGGGCGTTGCCCTGAAAATCAGTCTGATTTCCGTGGCGCTCAGCATTCCTCTGGGTATTCTGCTGGGCGTTCTGATGACCTGGAGAAACCCAGTCTGTCGGGCGATCCTGCGAGTTTATCTGGAATTCATCCGCATTATGCCCCAGCTCGTGCTGCTGTTTCTGGTATACTTCGGCACCACGCGGGCGTTTGGGTGGAACCTGTCAGGGGAGCTGTCCTCCGTCATCGTGTTCACCCTCTGGGGTACCGCTGAGATGAGCGATCTTGTTCGTGGCGCACTGGAAAGTATTCCTGTTCACCAGTATGAAAGCGCCGCCGCCCTGGGCCTGACCCGACCCCAGACCTATCGCTATGTTATCCTGCCCCAAACCGTGCGGCGGTTGATACCGTTATCCATCAATCTTATTACGCGCATGATAAAAACCACAAGCCTAATTGTAATGATCGGCGTGGTGGAGGTTCTGAAGGTGGCCCAGCAGATTATCGAGGCCAACCGCACCAGCAGCCCCAATGCAGCCTTCGGCGTCTACCTGGTGGTATTCCTGATGTATTTTTTGGCCTGCTGGCCCATCAGTCTGCTGGCAAAATATCTGGAAAGGAAATGGGAATAAAGCCATGGCAGAACCGATTTTAACTGTGGAAAACCTGGTCAAGCGCTACGACGAAACCACAGTGCTGGACGGTCTGAGCTTTCAGGTTAATCAGGGCGAGGTCATTGTGATCGTGGGGCCAAGTGGTTGCGGAAAGAGTACACTTCTGCGATGTATTAACGCCCTAGAGCCAATTCAAGGCGGAGAAATACGGCTGCGGGGTGATCTTGTTTCCGCGGAGAGCAAAAATCTTAGCGCCCTGCGCCAGAAAATCGGCATGGTATTCCAAAGCTATGACCTGTTCCCTCATATGACAGTGCTGGACAACATTCTTCTGGCGCCAATTAAAGTGCAGAAGCGCCCCAAGGCAGAGGTCACGGCGGAAGCACAGGCCCTGCTCTCGCGGGTGGGGCTTTCAGAAAAGGCGGGCCAATACCCCCGACAGCTTTCCGGCGGCCAGAAGCAGCGGGTGGCCATTGTCAGAGCCTTATGTATGCACCCGGAGATTCTTCTGTTTGACGAAGTGACCGCCGCTCTGGATCCGGAAATGGTACGGGAGGTGCTGGAGGTCATTCTGGATTTGGCTGATCAGGGCCGCACCATGCTGATTGTAACGCACGAAATGCAGTTTGCAAGAGCCATTGCAGACCGGGTAATGTTCCTGGACGGAGGATGCTTTGTGGAAAGCGGCCCGCCCGACACCTTCTTCACCGCTCCCCAGACGCTCCGAGCCAAACAGTTCCTGCAAACCTTTACC
>JAJBVW010000226.1 GCA_020866945.1 Oscillospiraceae bacterium | reverse complement strand
TATACAGGTAAATCCACGTTTCTACAAATCGGAGGTCATTACATATTGTCTATGTGGCCAAGACGGTGGACGAGGTTAAGCTGCTCTCCGATAGAGTGACGGCTGTATCCCATAATCACCCGGAGGGGCTGAAGGGTGCGGAAGCTACGGCTGTAGGAACCTGGATGGCTCTGAATGGATACAGCAAGGCGGAAATCATCAGGGAGATGGAGCGATACTACACGCTGGACTTCACGATTGATGAGATACGTCCGTATTATCGCTTCAATGAGACCTGCCAGAAAACTGTCCCCCAGGCGATTGAGTGCTTCAAGGAGGCGGATGGCTTTGAGGATACGCTCCGCACGGCGATTTCAGTCGGCGGAGACAGCGACACCCTGGCCGCTATCGCCTGCTCGCTGGCCGGAGCTTATTATGGGGTTCCGGAAGAGATTGAGGAAAAGGCCATGACATGTCTTGATTCGAGGCTGACTAAGATTGTCAGAGCTTTTGAGGAATTTGCGGTATAATCTGCCAGAGTATTATAGAAAAAGAGCATGAAAAAACCCTGTAGCCACTAAAGCTACAGGGTTTTCTGTTGGCGGAGAAGGAGGGATTTGAACCCTCGCTGCGCTCATCACGCACTACTCCCTTAGCAGGGGAGCCCCTTCGGCCACTTGGGTACTTCTCCAAGCCGAATTAATATATTGTATCGGGGAACCGGCCCCGCAATGGGTATATGGCGGAGAGAGAGGGATTCGAACCCCCGGCCCCTTGCGGAGTCACTGGTTTTCAAGACCAGCTCCATAAACCACTCGGACATCTCTCCGAATGCCCGACTATCTTACCACAGGAAACGGGCGTTGTCAATCAAAAAACGCCAAAATGGCAAGAAAATTTTTCTTTCCGGGGTGTTAAAGCGGGCGGAAGTATGATATGATGGCATACACGGTCAATTTACGGAGGGTAAGCTTATGACAACAGTTGAAAACCTTTCGCTGCAATATGGCAGCCAGGTATTATTTTCGGGGGCGGATCTGCAATTCGTGGCGGGGAACTGCTACGGCATTATTGGCGCGAACGGTGCAGGAAAGTCCACGTTTTTAAAGATACTGGAGGGGACGGTGGAGCCATCCAAGGGTCATGTTTACATAGACCCCAAGTGCCGGATGTCTGTGCTACGTCAGGACCAGAGTATGTACGACGGCTACGGCGTTATAGAGACCGTCATTCTGGGCAATCCACGGCTCTATGAGTGCGGCAAGGAAAAGGATGCCATCTATGAAAAGGAGGACTTCTCCGACGAGGACGGCCTGCGGGCGGCGGAGCTGGAGGAGGAATACGCCGAGCTTGGCGGCTGGGAGGCGGAGTCGGACGCGTCGCGTCTGCTCCAGGGCCTTGGCATCCCTATCGCCCTGCACGACAAGCAGATGTCCGAGCTGGAGGGACGGCAGAAGGTGAAGGTGCTGCTGGCGCAGGCGCTCTTTGGCCGCCCGGACATCATCCTGCTGGACGAGCCGACCAACAACCTCGACCTGGCCTCTACCGTGTGGCTGGAAAACTTCCTGATGGACTATGAGGGCACTGTGCTGGTGGTCAGCCATGACCGGTATTTCCTCAATAATATCTGCACCCATATCGTTGACATAGACTATGGCAAGATACGTATGTATGTGGGCAACTACGATTTCTGGTATGAGTCCAGCCAGCTCATGCAGAAGCTGATAAAAGACCAGAACAAAAAGGCGGAGCAGAAGATTCAGGAGCTGCAGGCCTTCATTGCCCGCTTCTCCGCCAACAAATCCAAATCCCGCCAGGCTACCAGCCGCCGGAAGCTGCTGGACAAAATCTCCGTGGAGCAAATGCCCGCCTCCTCCCGGCGCTATCCGTGGGTGGGCTTCAAGGCCGAGCGGGAGCCGGGGAAGGACAGGCTGTTCGTCACCAACGTCTCCAAAACCGTGGACGGGGTAAAGCTCATCAACAATGTCTCCTTTATAATGAATAAGGAAGACAAGATTGCCATTATCAGCGACAATGAAAACGCCATCACGTGCCTGTTTCAGCTTCTGGCCGGAGAGCTGGAGCCGGATGAAGGAGAAATCAAGTGGGGCGTCTCCACGACGCAGTCCTACTTCCCAAGGGACTTTGACAGCTATTTCGACGGCTGCGACCTGGAGCTGATGGACTGGATTCGCCAGTTCTCCGCCGACAAGCGGGAGAGCTACCTGCGCACGTTCCTGGGCCGGATGCTGTTTTCCGGGGATGATGTGTATAAAAAGGTCAGCGTCCTCTCCGGCGGGGAGAAAATGCGCTGCATGATTTCCAAAACCATGCTGGAGGGGGCCAACGTCCTCATGTTCGACCAGCCCACCAACCACCTGGATTTGGAGAGCATCGCAGCCCTGAACAACGGCATGGCCGCTTTCCCCTTTAATATTCTGTTCTACAGCCATGACCACCAGCTGACAGAGACGGTGGCAAACCGCATCATCGAGCTGACGCCGGAGGGCTGCATCGACAGGATGTGTACGTATGACGAGTATATGCACATGATGGGACGGGATGTCCACGAGATAGAGGAGTGAAAAGAGCATTGAGTGAACTGAAAATAACGGCGTATGAGGTGCGCCCGGATGAGGAGCCATTGCTGGAGCGGCTTTCCGAGCAGCACGGCTTCATATTAGCGACTACGGATAAGCCGCTGACCATGGAAACGCTCTCTCTGGCCGAAGGGAGCGTAGGCGTGACCACCCTGGGGCAGAGCGAGATGAACGAGGCGCTGTTCAAGGCCCTGGCCGCGCTCGGCGTGAAGGGCTACAGCACCCGCACGGTGGGCTATAATCATGTGGACTTAAACGGTGCGAAAAGGTACGGCGTTCAGGTCAGCAATGCAAGCTATGCGCCCAACGGCGTCGCGGATTATACGGTCATGCTCATGCTGATGAGTCTGCGGTGCTATAAGCCTGCGCTGTATCGCATCAACGTGAACGACTATTCCCTGGAGGGCCTCATGGGGCGGGAGCTTCGGAGCCTGACCGTGGGCGTGGTCGGCACAGGCCGCATCGGGCGGGCGGTCATCGAGAATCTGAGCGGCTTCGGCTGTCGGATTCTGGCCCACAGTCTCCATCCGTCGGAGGAGCTGAAAAATAAGGTGACGTTTGTGGATATGGACACGCTGTATCGGGAAAGCGACATCCTGACGCTGCACACAAAGCTGACGGACATCACCTATCATATGATAAACCAGCGCACCATTGCCAAAATGAAGCCGGGGATTATCCTGATAAACTGCGCGAGAGGCGAGCTGATGGACATCGAGGCCGTCACGGAGGGCATCGAGAACCAGCGGCTTGGGGGACTGGCCCTGGATGTATTTGAAAACGAAAACGGGATATATCACCGGGATTTGAAGACCTCCATTCTGAAAAACCGGGATATGGCCTATCTCCGGCAGTTTCCCAACGTGGTGATGACCCAGCACATGGCCTTTTACA
>JAJBVW010000070.1 GCA_020866945.1 Oscillospiraceae bacterium | reverse complement strand
CCTGTTTTTGGGCAAATTGCCTCTTGACAAAGGTCATTACATATCAGGCATTTGAGTTTGTCGCCGTTGCCGTGACTGTTCCCTCCAGGACAACATCTCCGTTCCTGCAATTCAGACCGTACTTGCCCGTTGCAGTCACTATGGCTTTTCCCAAAACCGTTATTCCCGTGCCTGCATTGATACCATTGCCGCTTTCATTTGTCACCGTCACATTCGCATTGCCGGAAATGCTCACCTGATATGTGGCATTAATTCCCCGGCTCTCCGTCTTGACCGTGGCGGAATCCTGGATCGTCAGATTGCCGCCGTTGGCATAGATGGCCTCTTTGCTGCCCGTGCCTGCGTCAGACACCACAGCGGAATCCTGGATGGTGATGTTTTGTGCCGTAAGACCGTAATTCGTTGTTTCCCCGATGTTCACTTTCACGGAATCGCCAATCACCAGGTTAAAGCCGGTGGCGTCTATCCCGCTGGACGCCGTCAGAGAACCGCTGCCTCCGATTGTCAGGTTTCCTGACGCCGTTATTTACACGGACACAGTCAGCGCACTGTCAATCTGAATGGTCAAAGCTCCTGCTGCCACAATGCTGGCCAGCTCATTACTGGTGCCGGACACCACAATCGTCGTCCCCGCCGGAACAGTCAGCGCCGCAGTGGGCAGGGAAAGCCCGTTCAGCGTCAGGGTGCTGGTGTTGCTGTTATAGTACACGGCATAGCCTTCATTGCTGGTTGTTTCTTCAAGCGTTTCCCCATTCACCAAATAATAGGTCTGATCCTTAATGTTCACATTCCCAATAGTGAGGCCGGAGACTTCCTCCCCTGCCGCCGTCAGCACGGGAGCGTTTACCTCCTCCAGCGCCGTCATGGTCAGGGCCTCCTCCGCCGGTTCCTCAAAGGCTTCTTCCTCCTCTGACTCCTGGGAGGCTTCCTCCTCCAGGGCGGATTCCTCTATGATTTCCTCCGCCGCTTCTTCCGAGGCGTTCTCCTCTGGCTCAGACCCAAAGGCCGCCCCGGAAAACAGGGACAGCGCCATGGTCAGCGTGAGAAGCAAGATTATAATTTTTCTGCATTTCATCACAAAACACCTTCTTTATTTCCAGATATTTCCATTATACCCCCCCGATTGGAAAAGTCAACATTACTTTTCATACCGTCTTTATTCTTTCTCCGCGAGGTAGTCGTTAATTGCGGCCAAGAACTGTTTCCCATATCGCTGGGCCTTTATCTGGCCCACGCCGGAGACGGACAGAAATTCATCCATAGTGCGAGGCGACCTGGCAGCCATATCGGTCAGCGTGGCGTTGGAAAACACAATATAAGCGGGAATGTCCTCCTGCCTCGCAAGCTCCAGCCGCAGGGCCTTCAGGCGGTCAAGAAGGGCGCTTTCCACAGGTGCGGCGGCCGATTTGGTTCCGGGCGCGGCTTTCTCCGGCGCAGGCGAAGCGGTCTGGAAGCGAAGATAAACCTTCTCCCCGTGATATAGAACGGCCCCGGCCCGGCTTGTCAGGCTGATGCCCCCGTGATTGGGGTCTGCATACAGATAGCCCTGGCCTTCCAGCTGGTCGATGATGTCCCGTATCTGGCTCTTTCCATAGCCCTTCATCAGGCCGTAGGGGGAAAGCTCGTTAAGGCCCAGCTCCAGGACGCGCTTGTCCCGACTGCCCAGAAGCACCTGCCCCAGGAGCAGCGCACCCACATTGTAGCCCAGCTTGTCCTTGATGCGCCAGACGCAGGAAAGCACCATCTGAGCCTGTCGGGTGGCGTCCGTGGTTTCGCTCTCGCCGCAGCACACGCCGCAGTTGCCGCATTTCTGAGGCGCGTCCTGACCGAAATAGCGCAGGATATACCCCCGCAGACAGCCGCCGGTCTTGCAGTAGCCGGTCATGTCCTCCAACCGCACCATATCCTGCCGGATGGCCTGCTCAAGCTCCTCCTCAGACAGCGCGTCGTTGTCCCGGCCATTGCGGATGAGATATTTTGCCGTCTGTATATCGCCGGGAGAATAGAGCAGGATGCAGTCCGCCGGTTCCCCGTCCCGTCCGGCCCGGCCTACCTCCTGGTAATAGGCATCCAGGCTCATTTGCATATTATAATGAATAACAAAGCTGACGTTTGACTTGTCTATCCCCATGCCGAAGGCGTTGGTGGCCACGCATACCGGGCGGCGGTCATAGATGAAATCCTCTTGGTTGGTCTTTCTCTCCTCCTGGGACAGTCCGGCGTGATAGCGCGTGGCGGGGATGTCCCGCTCCCGCAGAGCGGCGTATACCTTGTCCACGGCGGAGCGGGTGGAGCAGTAGACGATGCCGCTTTTGCCGCGGCGCTCCTCCACCAGGCCGCACAGGGTTTTCAGCTTGCTCTTGGGGCGGAGAACGTCAAAATACAGGTTGGGCCGGTCAAAGCCGGTGACGACCTGGACAGGCTCCTCCAGCGTCAGGCGCTGGCATATGTCCTCCCGCACCCGGCTCGTGGCCGTCGCGGTGAAGGCCGCAACAGGCGGGCGGCGGGAAAGGCGCTCCACAAAGTCCGGTATCCGCAGATAGCTGGGCCGGAAATCCTGGCCCCACTGGGAAATGCAGTGCGCCTCGTCCACCGCCAGCAGGGCAATATCCAGCCTTCTCGCGAGGGAAATGAACCCATCCCCCTCCAGGCGCTCCGGGGCGATATAGACGATTTTATACTGCCTCTGACCCATGCGCTGATAGGCAAGCCGCAGCTCCTCCGGGGAAAGAGAGCTGTTGATATAAGCGGCGCTTACGCCGGCCTTTTGCAGCGCCGTCACCTGATCCTTCATCAGCGATATGAGCGGAGACACCACAAGCGTCACCCCGTCCAGCACCAGGGCCGGGACTTGATAACAAAGGCTCTTGCCCCCGCCGGTAGGCATGACGCCCAGCACATCCCGCCCGGACAATATCCCGTCAATCAGCGCCTCCTGCCCGGGCCGGAAGTCCGTGTAGCCAAAATATTCCCGCAAAACGGCGTGCTTATCCATATCCATACCTCGAATTCGATGATTTGTTATGGCACATTATAGCATAGAAGCATAGATTGCCGCAAACGACAAAACGCCCCCCCACTGTAATCACCTCCAAATGGACATGAAAAAAGAGCAGCTGGTTAAAGCCGCTCCTTTTTAACGCATTACTAATTAACTTAACTCATACAATTTATTCTTTCTCATACATGGGCTGCCATGCTGCAAATCCTGCAAGGGCTTCGTCTGTACGATAGTAATAACGGACATCCTTATTTAGCTTTGCAATTTCCGCCATATCATCGTCCGACAGCTTAAAATCGAGAATATCAAGATTGTCACGAATGTGATCCACATTCTTACTTCCCGGAATCACCGCAAAGCCCATCTGTGTATGCCAACGAAGAATAATTTGCGCTGGGGATTTACCATATTTCTTTCCGAGTTCCGCAAACACAGGCTCTTCAATCAGCGATTTGTCTCCGTGTCCCAGCGGATACCACGACATCAGCTTAATTCCGTTTTT
>JAJBVW010000149.1 GCA_020866945.1 Oscillospiraceae bacterium | reverse complement strand
TTGAAAACGAGGTTGCCGCGACGTGCACCGAGGAAGGGTCTTATGATTCTGTCGTGTACTGCACGGTCTGCGAAGAAGAGCTCAGCCGTGAGAGTGTAACGGTTCCCGCCACAGGCCACACCTGGAATGAGGGCGAGGTGACAACCGCCGCCACGGCGACTACGGACGGCGAGATGACCTACACCTGCACGGTCTGCGGCGAGACAAAGACTGAGACCATCGCCGCCACCGGCAGTCCTGACAATACACAGACGCAGACCGTCTGCGATGACCTGACCGAGGTTCCTGCGGGCCTGGCGGACAAATACACCACTGTGGAGGAGCTGACGGAGGACATAATTTCCATGGTTACGGCCAGCGCGGGCTATACGGAGGAAAACACAGCAGTCTATGATGTGAAGCTCCAGATAAGCACCGATGGCGGCTTGACCTGGGTGGACGCTACGGAGGAGAACTTCCCGGAGGGCGGCATTACCGTGACACTTCCCTATCCCGATGGGACGGACAGCAGCTATGACTTTACCGTAGTGCATATGTTCGCCGTGACCTCGGCCCGCCTGGGTATCGTGGCAGGAGAAACAGAGTCGCCCGCTGTCACCAAGGGCGAGACGACCATTTCCTTCACGCTGACCGGCCTGTCACCCGTGGCGATTGCCTGGAAGGAGGGCGCGGCCACGGAGACGCCCGCATCTACCACGACGGCTACGGTCGAACCCACCACGACGGCGGCTTCCCCCAACACCGGGGACGACGCGAGCATCGGCCTGTGGCTGGCCCTGGCTATGGCCTGCGTCTGCGGCCTGGCCGTGACGGTCGCCGCGAAAAAGAAAAAGGGCTGAGCGATAAGCCAGAAATCCATTATAAGCAAAGAACAGCAGTCCCGGCATTGTCGGGGCTGCTGTTTTTTGACAGACTGTGGGAAAAGAGCTTTCCCGATGTCATATCGAATGCTTTTGTGTTTTCTATCCTAAGATCATAAAATTCTTGCTATCTGCTCCATTGTGGCGTTCGGGCAAATCTGACAAAGGCGGGATACCATCCGCTCTTTGGATTGCTCCGGCGCACGCGCATATACATGGCCAGTAAAATCCGCTCCAAAGAAAGCCTCTGGCGTCGCGTATCTGGATAGTCCCCAGCCGTAGGCGTTGCCATGCTTATCTCTTGCGTATTCAAAATCGGTGGTGACAACATATCCCTGCATCTGGAGCCGGTTGACAATCGCGTCAAATTCGCCCCGCTTTTTGATGCCGGTCAACCGCCGCCATTCTTTCGAGAGCAGAGATGGATAACCTGCAAGAATGTCATAGACCTTTTTATCCTGGAAACGTGCCAGCCCGTCGTCGTATCTTGCGTCGAAGTCGTAGCCGTCCCTGCGGTAATTGGCAAAGTCGCAGTACCATTCCCGGCTGATAAAGCCCGCTTTCCCGGCGAAAAATTTTCCATAGGCACAGCCGGTCTTACGAATCACCGGCCCTTTCCATTCCCAGGGGCCGTCCGCGTCCTCTGCAAACCAGTATTAAGGCGGGGTATGCTCTTCCACGGAAAAGCCTGCAAGTATATTTTTCAGCAGAGGAAGAAAGCCGTACTCCTGAACCATATTCGCAAGATCATTTTCTGAGCAAATCTGATATTTCATTGGACACCTCATTCATCCACCAGCAGTTTTCGTGTGCGCCATCTGCCGGAATAATAGTAACCGGAAGCTAGAACAACTGTAACGATCCCTGCCAGTCCGTTGCCGTACCAGTAACCCATGACGCCGTAAGCCGCCCCAAGAGTCAGGCTTAAAAAGATACGAGCTGCCACGCCGTCCAGCAGACTGATCACCATGCTCAGAGAAGCATAGCCCAGCCCATTGATGAGGGCATTGTAAGGCCCCATCAGGGCGGAGCAGGTGAAATTCACCACCATCACAGGCATGAAGGTTGCCGCCCATCCCAGGACTTCTTCGTCAGAAGTAAACAGGCGAAATACCTGTCTGGGAAACAGCAGCAAAACCGCACACAGCACCGCAACATAGGCCACATTGATCAGTAGACTGATATGGACGATTTTGGAAACCCGGTTATGCCGTCGTGCCGCAAGGTTTTGTCCGCACATGGTTGTGGAAGCTGTCCCAATGGACTGAACGACGACTGTGCAGAGGCTTCGCAGCTTGTTGCCCACGCTGTTGACTGCGGAGATGGTCAGCCCAAAGCCGTTTATAATACTGTTGACAAACATCATTGTAACAGAGATCGCGCCGTACTGCAACGCCATTGGAAACCCCATCCTGCACAGCGCCGCTGCCTGGGCTTTGTGTACGGCAAAGCTGTTCAGGTGAAAGTCAAAGCCAAAGCTGTCCCGCCGACGGTACAGATAGAAAATGGAAATAATGAAGGAGACCGCCTGAGACAGCACGGTTGCCAGCGCCGAGCCGAAGGCCGCCATTTGGAATACGCCCACAAACAGAAAATCAAGCACAATATTCACAGACGCTGCCACGGCCACAAAGAGCAGGGGCCGTTTTCCGTCTCCCATACCACGGAGGATGGCGCTGACGATGTTATAGCCGAAAATGAAAAACAGCCCCATGTAGCAGGTGACGGTATAGGACATGGCCTGTTCCCAGGCTTCATCTGGGGTATTAACCAGCCGCAGCAGCGGATCTGCCAGTACGCAGCACACCGCGGTCACTCCCAGCGCAGCCAAAAGCAGAATGGTGAACATGGTGCCGATGGTATGGGAAATGCTGGTGCGGTTGTTCTTTCCTACATACTGAGAAATCATAATCTGCCCCGCTGTGGTAAAGCCCGCGCAAAGCAGGGTCAGGATGGACAGCAGGTCGCTGCCAATTCCCACCGCTGAAAGCCCGATGGAACCGACAAATTGCCCCACCACGATCATATCCACCATGCCATACAGCGTTTGCAGGAGATTTGCCAGCACAAATGGGAGGGAAAAACGGAACAAAAGCCCTGCTACATTTCCCGTTGTTAAATCGCGGATCATTTTTGCCCCTTGTTCATACAGCACCCCGTCTCAGCGGTAAGCCCTGCGGTAGATTTCCAGGTAATCCTCGTCGGAAAGCGGAAGCGGGTCTGCCGTAATATCGCCGCCCAGCACCTCATGGGCACGCTTCGGATAGAGCGTCAGCTCCTCCTCTGTAATACCGGCGTCGCTCATTTTTAGGTCGGCACAGTCGATAGCCGCAATCAGGTCATCCAGCGCTTTGATAAAGTCCTTGCCGGAGGTGGGGTTCTCCACGCCCATCGCCTTTGCCATCTTGATCATCGGCTCCTCGGCGGCTTTCTTCTCCGCAAAGAAGTCATAGTAGGCGTGAGCGATCATAATCAGTCCTGCGCCGTGGACAAGGTCGCTGTGGTAGCTGCCCATGACGTGTTCCATGGTGTGGGCGGAAGTGCAGAGCATATAATAACCCGCAAAGGTGTTGGCCAGCGCCATCATTTCCCTTGCTTCTCTGTTGCTGCCGTCTTTATAGACAATATGTAATGACCTCCGATTTGTAGAAACGTGGATTTACCTGTAT
>JAJBVW010000228.1 GCA_020866945.1 Oscillospiraceae bacterium | reverse complement strand
ATCAATCGCTTTACCCTATTCACTCAGTTTGACTCCAGCTCGTCATATTGAATGGAATAATATGTTATTTATTATATAATATACCCTAAGCACCTTTTAAAGTCAAATAAATCCGAAGCGCCGAGACGAATCCCGGCGCTTGATGTTTGTGATAATATTACATCTCCACCACAAAGCAGTTTTTACCGTCCCGGTATTCCAGCTTTATGGAGCCGTGCATGGAGGCGACTATCTCCTGGGCGATGGAAAGGCCCAGGCCGGCGCCGTGGCGGGTGCTGTCGATTTGATAGAAGGGCTTAAAAATACTGTCCCTCACCTCCCTGGGGATCTCCTGGCCGGTGCTGGCCACGGTGAAGATAACGCGGCGGCTGCCGGAAGGGGCCGCCGTTATTTTTATGCCGCCATCGGGGTCGCAGTATTTTAAGGCGTTTTCCACCAGCACGTCGATGACTCGTGTTACCTGCGTTTCATCCCCCTTGACGGTCAGGCCGGGGGCGCAGTCCACCTCCAGGGCCAGCTTCTGGTCGAAGGCCATCACCTCAAAGCGCAGGGTCTCCTGCTCTATAAGCTGGGAAAAATCCACTGGGGCGGCGTTCTCGTGCTTGTCCCGGCTGCCGGGCAGGGCCAGCCACAGCATAGCCCCCACCAGGCCGCTCATGCGGTCGCACTCGTGGCGGATGTTGTCGCAGCAAAATTCATAGTTGGGGTCGCTGATGTCCTCCACCTCGGAGAGCAAATCCATATTGGTGGTGATAATGGAAATGGGCGTTTTCAGCTCATGGGAGGCGTAGGAGATGAACCGGCGCTGATCCTCCATGGCGTCCTTGGCAGTCTTGGCAAACCACCAGGACATCAGCAGCGCCAGAAGAAATAATACACCCAGGCTGGGAATGACGAACAAAACAATGTGAAGCAGGAGGCTGTTCAGCTCCTTGGTGATATAGCCAATGTCAATAAATGAAATGCGGTGGGTGCCGCTCTCCCGGACGCCATTGTAGTAGCGGACGTTGTAATCGCTTAAAACGCCGGTTTCCTCCACCTGGGTGGACATGATGTCCATGAGCGATTCCGCCGTCAGACCCTGGTCGGCCAGGAAAAAATCCCCCAGAGTGATTTCTGCCTCCTCGCCATAGTCGGATATTTCCAGCACGAAATAGGGGGGATAGGAGGCAAATTCCTCTTCCGCCGGGCGCACGTCCGCCGTGTTCACGTAGTTATTGATGTTCAGCAGATACACCATGCAGTCCCGTTCCAGCTCGGCCCTATGCTCATAGTATATAACGGCGCTCAGCGCCACGGCGAACACCAGCATGGAAATCATGAATACAGCGACGAATTTCACCCGCAGCTTTTTTGTTACGCTCATGACGCCGCTTCCTCCATGGACAGGCAGTAGCCGATTCGCCGGAGGCTGGCGATGCGTAAATTGGACTGCACAAAGGCCAGCTTTTTCCGCAGAAAGCTCATATACGCCTCTACCACATTGCTTTCCGCCCCGCTGTCGATGCCCCATACGTTTGAAAACAGTGCCTCCCGGCTGACGGGCTGCCCCTCCTTTTGCATGAGCAGACGCAGAACGTCCCGCTCTTTTTTGTTGAGCATGACGGACTTATCCCCCTTGGAGAGCCTGCCGCTGTCTGTGTCCAGCACAATGTCCCCATAGGTGAGCTGAGAGGAGCTTATCTCCTTGGGGCGGCGTAGCAGCGCCCGAAGGCAGGCGAGCAGTTCCCCGGAGGAGAAAGGCTTTGCCAGGTAATAGTCCGCCCCCTTGTCCAGCCCTTCAATGCGATCCTCCACGTCTGAGCGGGCGGAGAGCATCAGCACGGGGGTCTGAAGCCCATGGCGGCGCACAGCCTCCAGCACCTGATAGCCGTTCAGCCGCGGGAGCATAATATCCAGTATCACGAGGTCGTAGGAGCCGGTCAGAACGTAATCCAGGCCCATCTCTCCGTCAAAGGCGATGTCCGCAGCATAGCCGTGCTTCACCAGCAGGTTTTGCACTGTCCGGGCCATCCGTTCCTCGTCTTCAATGATAAGTATGCGCGTACATATCACCTCTTTTCTTAGCTTTACCATAACAATACCATGCTTTAGGAATTTCGGCAACTTGAAATCCAAAAAAGAAAATTTTCCCGTTTTAAGGTTTTTTTCAGCTTCGCCTGCTATGCTGAAAGCAGTTCCATGTCAGCGATATGACAAATCTTTTTTAGGAGGAAATATCCATGAAGCAACTGCGTAAAGCATTGGCCCTGTTAATGGCCCTTTGCCTGATGCTCAGCCTGAGCATGACAGCCTTCGCCTCCAGCGAAGCGTCTGGCGAGGCGTCCGCGTCCGGCGAAGCATCTGCGTCTGGCGAAGCGTCCGGCGAGGTGGAAGTAGACACCACGCCCCTGACGACCCTTGTGGTGGACGGCGTGGAGATGGACTATGAGGAAGGGGACGAGATCCCCGAAGGCGGCGTTCTTGTCACCACCGAGCGGTTCACTGTTGGCAGCTACACCAGCGCCTACCGTACCGCCCTGTATGTGGACGAGGACGGCATCAACGAGGATCGCAGCGTCACCGAGGCCATCGTGGACGGCGAATATGACGACGAGGGTCTGACCGGCGGTTCCATTACCTCCGAGGGCGAGAACTTCAACGGCGTCATCATAACCGGTGGCTCCTACACCATCACAGACACCACGTTTAACCTGACCGGCAACGGCGGCAGCGACTTCCAGGGCTTCGGCGCGGCCATCTTCGCCGCCGGGGACGCGGAGGTGACGATCGACAATGTGACCATCGACAACAGCGGCGTGGTGCGCACGTCTCTGGTCATTGATGGCACTGCCAAGGTTCTTATTAAAAACTCTACCTTTGCCACCCATGACGGTGAGCCGTATGACGGGTATGTGGGAACCTCTGATATTACCAACATGATTGCGGTTCCCTGGGTGCTGGGCCTGGACGGCAACGCCCGCGGCACTAACCTGCTGACCAACGGCACCACCACCTATTATAACAGCACCATCATGGCGGAGAAGTGGGGCGTTCTCAGCTTCGACGGCTGCTCCACCAGCGCGAACCTTATCTTTATCAACAGCACGGCGGCCAGCACCGGCGGCCTGACCGTTGACCTGGAGGAAGGGGCCACCGAGGAGCAGAGCGAGAGCTTCGATTTCTATGAGGACGACTACAAGGATAACGTTATTACCACCAGCGACGGCGAACCCTCTGGCTATGGTACGCTGATCATCGGCGATATGCTGGGCGTGTTTGCCGGTTCCACGATCTACACCCCCACCTACGCCTGCATCCTGGCCAACGTAGGCCCCACGGTTGTCTATACCAGCAGCTCCGAGGAGAGCCTGACCAGCATCGTGCCCACCCTGGAGAGCGCGAACAGCGCCTTCCTGAAGGACAACGAGGGCTATGAGATTTACGCCCTGGAGGAGGTTCTGGCCGAGGAAGGCTATGAGGCCAAGAACACTGTGGTCTATTCTGAGCGTATCGGCATCATGTCCTATGACGATATGCGTGCCTCCAACTA
>JAJBVW010000225.1:16890-17246 GCA_020866945.1 Oscillospiraceae bacterium | reverse complement strand
AGCTGACCCTGGTTTCCGCCCCCAGCGTCGTGGCGGGTGGTTATCATGACGTGACGCGGAAAACCACCAACCCCGTGAAATAAGATATAGGGAGAGTGCGGAATATGACGGATATTGAGATCGCCCAGCAGTGTGAAATGCGTCCCATCGGCCAGATCGCGGAGGCCGCCGGGATAGAGGAGAAATATCTGGAACCCTATGGCCGCTATAAGGCCAAGGTGGACTATGCCCTCCTGCGGGAGAGCAAGCGCCCGGATGGCAAGCTGGTACTGGTGACGGCCATCACCCCCACCCCCGCCGGGGAGGGGAAAACCACCACCACCATCGGCCTGGCAGACGGCCTGCGCCGCATCGGG
>JAJBVW010000225.1:0-16880 GCA_020866945.1 Oscillospiraceae bacterium | reverse complement strand
AACGTGATGGGGGCATTGCGTGAGCCGTCTCTGGGGCCGGTGTTCGGCATTAAGGGCGGGGCCGCCGGGGGCGGCTATGCCCAGGTGGTGCCGATGGAGGACATAAACCTCCACTTCACCGGGGATTTTCACGCCATCGGCGCGGCCAACAACCTTCTGGCCGCCATGCTGGATAACCACATCTATCAGGGCAACGCCCTGCATATTGACCCCAAAACTATCACCTGGAAGCGCTGCGTGGATATGAACGACCGGCAACTCCGCCATGTGATAGACGGCATCGGGGGCCGGGTGAACGGTGTGCCGCGGGAGGATGGATATGACATCACTGTGGCCACGGAGATCATGGCCGTGTTCTGCCTCGCGGATTCCATCACAGACCTGAAAGCACGCTTGAGCCGCATCGTGGTTGCTTATACCTATGAGGGCAAGCCTGTCACTGCCGGGGATTTGAAGGCTGTGGGAGCCATGGCTGCTCTGCTGAAGGACGCGCTGAAGCCGAACCTGGTGCAGACCCTGGAGGGGACGCCCGCCCTTGTCCATGGCGGCCCCTTCGCCAACATCGCCCACGGGTGTAACTCCGTGCTGGCTACCCGCATGGCTCTGCGCCTGGGGGATATTGCCGTGACGGAGGCGGGCTTCGGCGCCGACCTGGGGGCAGAAAAATTCCTGGACATCAAGTGCCGTTACGCGGGCCTCAAGCCCAGCGCGGTGGTTATCGTAGCCACCATCCGGGCGCTGAAAATGCACGGCGGCAAGGCAAAGTCCGACCTGGGCAGCGAGGATTTGACAGCCCTGGAAAAGGGAATTCCCAACCTCCTGCGCCACGTCTCCAACATCAAAAATGTATACGGCCTTCCGGCGGTGGTGGCGGTGAACCGCTTCCCCACCGACACGGACGCGGAGGTGGAGCTTATCATCCGCCGCTGCAAGGAGCTTGGGGTGAACGTGGTGCTGTCCGACGTGTGGGCCAAGGGCGGCGAAGGGGGCGAGGCCCTGGCACGGGAGGTGCTGCGCCTGTGTGAGGAGCCTTCCGATTTCCGCTTCAGCTATGAGCTTTCCGACACCCTGGAGGAGAAGATTGAAAAGGTCGTCACCAAGGTCTACGGCGGCGCGGGCGTGACCTTCACGGACAGCGCCAAAAAGCAGCTTGCCCGCCTGACGGATTTGGGCTTCGGCGGTCTGCCGGTGTGCATTGCCAAAACCCAGTACAGCTTCTCCGACGACCCGTCCCTCCTGGGCGCGCCGGAGGGCTTCACCGTGACGGTGAAGGAGGTCAAGGTCTCCGCTGGCTCAGGCTTCGTGGTCGTCCTGACCGGCGACATTATGACCATGCCCGGTCTCCCCAAGGTCCCCGCTGCGGAAAAGATAGACGTAGACGAGAACGGCGTCATTTCCGGGCTGTTCTAAGATGATAAGATAAGACTTTACAACGAAAAATCGACTCTACACAGACGGGGGATGTAATCCTCTGAGTTGTAAAAATTAACCAGTGAAAAAATAACCCGTGGTAGCCGTTTCATGTACGGCGGCCACGGGTTTTGATATGAATTGATACGCGTTACATCACCAAAAATGTGCAGGTGCCAGGCGCCAGCTCGATAGTCCCGGCGGGTTGTGCGATAGGGGAAAGGTCAGGAAGAGCGTTATTTACGCCCAAAGTTAGGGGACGTCCATTGAGGGTCATGACAGCGGCGCGCAGGTCTCCGTTTGCTCCGGTCAGGGTATAGCGCTGGGCGGGAACGGGAAGCGTGACCTGGGTAGTCTCGGTTCGGGAATTGTTGATGATAAGATAGGAAACGCCAGGCGTTCCGTCCCGGCGGGAGTGGGCGTAGACGGGAGCGCCCTCGCGGATGGGTTCGCCGGTGTCATAGACCGGGGTGCCCATCAGGCGGTTCCACAGCAGCACAGCGAAATAGTTGGGCCGGGGGTCAAATGTCTGGCGGGCCAGGAATCCATAATCCGAGGAGGCCAGTGTGTTGTGGAATACCACCCCGTCCGTGATGACGGCAAAGCCGCCCAGCTCGTTTAGGGTGCGGAACACGTCCAGATAGGTGAAGGCCCAGGTGTCCCCGCCCCCGCCTGCGTCCCCGGATTCCGTGACCCACATGGCCCCGCCGGGGCAGTATTTGTCCCGGAAGGGGACATAGGTGCGGGCAAAGGCCATGGCCGTGTCCAGATATGCCTCGCTGGCGGCCTCCTCCGGCTGCCAGTGGCCCTCCGGCAAAAGGGAGGCCAGCCGGTCAGAGATGCCATTATAATAATGATAGCTGAAAACATCCAGCGGTTCCCGTGTCCCCTCCAGCAGGGCGTCGCACCCGCATATGCCGGGCATAAGCTGCTCAACCGCCGCTCTTGCCGGAGCTGTCCAGGCGGCCAAAGGAGACGCTGTCCCCGCCGGTGGAGCTGGGGCCGACGCACAGACAGTCCGGGTAATAGGCCCGCAGCCAGCGGAAAAACAAATCCTGATCCCGGCGGTAATCGGCAGGGGTGTAGCCCTTGGGGAAGCCGGTTCCCTCCATCATGTTCGGCTCATTGGCAAACTCTGCGGCGGAAATGGGAACGCCGTAATCCCGGCTGAGGGAGAATATTTTTTCCGCCTCAGCGGGGTTCCATGGCTCGTGGGCGGCGTGGAGGCCGGGGCAGTTGGCCAGGGAAATCATCAGCTTCGTGCCGGTGGCCTTCACAAAGTCCAGCACGCCCAGCCACTGATCCTTGGTCAAAATGTTCAGATAGCCCTCCGGGGCCTTGCCGCCGGTGGTTCCGTCAAAATCATAATAGGTTTTGGTGGCCCATGTGCCGGACACCCGCACCCAGGCGGGGCCAAGGGCCTTTGTCAGGGTGATGAGCTTTTCGCTTTTCAGGTCGATGGGGGGATAGACCTGCATCAGATCCTTATACATGGCCTCTATTCCATCCTGGGACGGCTCCACATAAAAGGGTTCTGTTCCGGCAATCTGGCCCGGCGTGTATGCTTTCCAGAATGTCCCGCCGGTTACTTCCGCAAACTCGATGTTATAGCTCATCAGCATGGGATCGATATTCCGAAGAGGCTTCAAGGCCCCAGGGGAGAGGGTGATATGCTGGGTCATATTACTTTGTTCCATTATTGATTTCTCCAGCGAGAGGGTTCGATTTATTGCTCCGTGGCACCGGCCCCGGCGTTTTTGCCGCCCTTGAAGAACACGGTGACGATGTCTATCACGGCCTCGATGATCAGCATAATGGCGGTGAAGTTCCAGAGGAATGCGGTGGAGGAGAGAGGATGACTGAGAATAACGATGGCGGCCACAATGGAAATCACGGTGCTGATAAGGGCCAGGAACCACTGGGGCTGCTTCAGCCGCAGCAGGTCAATGGTATACTGCGCCTTCACAAAGCCCATCACCAACATGACGATGCCATAGATAATGGTAACAGCCGGGAAAACGGCGGTGAGCCAGCTTGGGCGAATGATGAAAAACAGGCCCACAGCGATTTCCACCAGACCCACAGTCAGCCGCCGCTCGTGAATGGCAATCTCCGCCGGCTGGCGCAGGTGGGCAATGACGTTGATGGCTCCCATTACGACCAGGACAATGCCGCCCAGGACGATGATGCCGGAGGTGAACGCGGTGGGGTTGATAAAGAGCAGTATGCCCACGATGATCTCTGCCACGCTGACAAGCAGGCTGCTGGAATTTTCCTTGATTGCTTTCATGGTTAAAACACCTTTCCGCCCGTGAAACGGGCCATAAATTCGCTTCAGGTTGACATTTGACGCCGAAGGTGATACGATTGAATCGGTGAGATAAATGTATCTACGGACAATAGTAGCACAATGAGAAGGGAAAATCCATAGGAATCCATTGAAAATAGACAATTACAAAAATTCTGTATCACAGAAACAAAGATGGAGGCTTGTGTTATGCCGGAAGAGAAAACGGAGCTGGAGAAACGCAAGATACAGCGTTTGTCCGGGGAGGAATCCAATCGAATATCCAGAGAGTGCCTGCGAACGGCGCTGATTCACCTGCTCAGAGAAAAGGAGCTGCAAAAAATATCCGTTACGGAGCTTGTCAGCCGCGCCGGGGTGTCGCGGGCTACCTTCTATCGAAATTATGCCACGAAGGAAGATCTGTTGGCTGAGTTGTCGGATTCTGTGACGAAGGAAATCAGTGGCATTATACAGGCAGCCATTCAGGGCAGAGGGTATAATCAATACTTGGCCTTTTTTCAAAAGGTCTGTAATAATAAGCGGCTGGCCCACAATCTTAATAATTGCCAAGATTCCCCTTGGCTCAGTGCTTTCCATGCCATCTCTGCTCGAGCGGGATGATGCGCCTAAAAGCGCCGAGAGACACTATTTAAACCTTGCCTTTGAGGGCGCGTTTGTAAATATTATTCGAGGTTGGATTCAATCTGGGATGCAGGAGACCCCGGAGGAAATGGCAGCGCTGTGTGAGGAAATTTTAGCCAGCGTAAACCGGTGAAGCACACACTGTTAGCAACAAACAGTTTCAAATGGTTACAAATCGGAAACAAAAAGTTCTTGCAATCCCGTCACAGCTCTGGTATAATAAGGAACATATAAAGGCGCACTGGCCTTATATATGCTTATATATCCAGGAGGCGCGGAGCGCTGACGGGTATTGTGACGTATATTATGGAGGATAATCATGTCTGTATTCCATAAGATAACCTCATTGCTTCTGGTAATGACCATTATACTTTCCCTGGGGACAGGTATCGCATTTGCGCAGGAGGAAGCCCCTGTCGCATTGGAGAGCGAGGAGACCTCTGTGACGGAGGCGCCTGCCGCAGCGGACGATGATTCCGAAACAGGGGAGGGCGCTGCCATAGATGAAGCGGCGTCAGACTCTGAGGAGGCTGCTGCTGAAGCGGATGAAGAGACGTCCGATGAGGCGGAGGATGAGTCTGCTGGCGAAGCCTCTTCCGAGACAGAAGACGAGTCCTCTGATGCAACCGATGAGGTGCTAGAGTCCGATGAGACCGATGAGGAATCAGCCGAGTCGGAAGAGGACGCCGAGGAAACGGAGCATAAGACCTGGCCCTGGACAGAGCCGGGCAACACGGTGGCTGCCATTCTTGGCGGCGGCACGACGCTGACCTCCGGCAGCAGCTTCTATTACAGTGAGGACGGTCTCTATCTGGATATAGACGGCAGCGCGACCCTTCTTGCGGATGTGGATGCAAAGAACCTCAACCTGTCTGATGGGTATCTGTATTATACTGTATCCGGCGTTGTATACCGCATGAACGCAACCGGCGGCACGGCGGAGACTGTCTATGACTTTGGAACCACCATTAAACAGATGTATGTCATGGGCCAGGAGCTGAGATTCATGGCCGGCGGCGCGGCATATTCCTATGACATGGAAAGCGGCGAGCTGGAAACGCTTGACAGTCCTTCCGGCCTGAAGGGGCTTATTCCCACGGAGTATGGCAATCTCTATCTGACCGGCTCTGTGTTGAATTATACTCTGTATGCGGAGGGCGTAGAGAGCGCCCTGCTCTCTGAAATTACAAGCTGCTACCCGGACGGAGATTACCTGGTGGTCGTGAACGACAGCGGCACCTGGCAAACGTCCCTTTCTGCGTTGTTTGACGGTTCTGTCAACCTGGAAACATACAGCTTGCATCAGTCTGAATTATCCGAAGCGCAGTCAGATTTGACTGACGAGGAGCAGCTCGCCATTGAAGCGGAGTTTCTGGAATCCGAAGAATATGAGGAAAAGCAGGAGGTTCTGGAGGACTACGTATCCACCGGCTCCGGCATCATGCTTGCCAGCACCTCGGAGGTTTTGACCGGGTCGCTGACGACCAACCAGCAGAATATAGTTCTTCGCGCGCAGCAGATGGCGGAGGTCACTTGGACGTGCCTGGTCACCCGGTATTCCTGGGGCGGGGACAACTCCTCCTACGTCAGCGCAAACTCCGGCTATGGCTCCAAGGTGGAGGCCACGGACGGCACCATCACCTATGGTTATTTTCAGGCAGGAAAGACCTATAAGGGCGTTCCTTATTCCCAGGCGGTCAGCACCGGCTTTGTGGGCTGGGATTTGACACTGGCAGAATTTTTGGAGGCGGTCAGCGATTCCAGCAGCGTGTTCTATTCAAGCTATTCCACGTATTCCCGCACCGCGCCCTATTACGGCAGCGACTGCTCTGGCTTTGTTTCCTATGCCTGGGATCTGCCGTACCGCTGCACCTGCCGCAGCCTGTTGACATTCTCCTCTTATATTGGAACGGACATCCAAAAGCTCCAGGTTGGCGACGCTATCAATAACCCCTCCAGCCACGTTATGCTGGTCACGGATATTGGCTATGATTCCGACGGCAACATCGTCTCTGTGGAAATCACTGAGCAGACACCCTGCAAGATGCGCGTTACATGCTATGGCGAGGCCATCGAGGGCAAAACCTATGACAAGATAACGACGCTGAGTACCCTCACGAGCTATTATCTGAACCGCGGCTATGCCATCTATCGCCGCAGCTGCAGCAGCAAGCCCAACGTGAGCGCGCCCAGCAACGATGCGGGCCTGGGCTATGCCGCCGCGCCTACCATGACCGTGACATCCGCTGGCGCCGGCAGCGCCACCGTGACCCTGTCCCATTCGGACAGCTCTGCGATCATCTATTACACGACTGACGGCACCACACCGTCCACAAGCAGCACAAAATATACCGGCCCATTCAAGATAACGAAGGAGACCACTATACGAGCTATTGCCGTTGTGGACGGTTATGACAGCAGTGTATCGCTGAATCAGACGATTACCCAGGTTAGCGCGCCAGAGGTGGTGACAACCAGCGGCAATAATGCGTATCTGTCAGGCAGCTATTATTATGTGGCTTCCGGTACTACCGTGACGCTGGAGTGTGAGGATGGAGAGACTATATATTACACCACCAATGGCTCCACGCCCACGACCTCCAGCAGCAAGGTTACTTCCTCCACAAGCATTACTGTGACGGACGGCATGACCATCAAGGCATTTGCCGTGGCTGACGGCTGTGTTTCCAGCAGTATCACCACCTATAAGATGAAAATTGGCACCATGTATACCATCACGGTAGATGACCCATACGGGTTCATCTCGCCCTCCGGGTCGGTCAGCGTTCTGTCGGGCGGCAGCGTGACCTTCACCATTTCCTCACTGTCCGGATATACGCTGGGAGACGTGAAGGTAGATGGAACAAGCATTGGTACCTCCAAAACGAGCTATACCTTCAGCAATGTTAAGGCAGATCACACGATTTCGGCGGAAATCTCCCTGCCCTTCACGGATGTGTCCAATTCCAGCTGGTATGCTGCTGCGGTTGGCTTTGTCTATGCCAAGGATCTGATGGTGGGCGTCACATCTACTACCTTCTCGCCCAACAGCAGTATGACCAGAGCGCAGTTTATCACGCTCCTGGGCCGTTTCGCCGGCGTCAGCAGTACCTTTGAGGATTGGTCTGGCACTGTTGGCATGACGAACTTTACGGACATCATCGTCCGTTCGGATACAACTACAAGCAGCAGCCAGGTCACTAGCATTGCTGCCAGCGGACAGTATGTTCATGTGCTGGGAACAGTTTCCGCTTCTGAAAGCGTTGACGGCGTTTTGTGGTATCAGGTCAGTTATAACGGATATACAGGCTATGTGCGCTCTACCTATAACAACAAAACATTGCTCAGCGTCTGTCCGTTCACCGATTTGACCGGTTCCAGCGTCAGCTATTGCGCTGGATACGCCCAGTGGGCGTATCTGAATGACATCGTGAACGGTACATCGTCCACAACATTCAGCCCCGGCAATGCTATTTCCCGCCAGGATATATGTGTTATCATTTATAACTACCTGACAGAGCAGCTCGGCATGAATCTTTCCACTACCAGCTCGACCTTTAGCGACAGCTCCAGCGTTGCGAGTTATGCCAAGGATGCGGTTAATGCAATGGTGAACATCGGCATTATCCAGGGCGATAACAACAGCAAAATCAATCCTACCTCCGCCGCCACGCGCGCTGAGGTCGCCACCATGTTCATGCGGCTGTATAACTACCTGAACTGACGGCTCTTTAAAAAAATAGTCACCCCCTTTGCATGGCTCGCATAGAATGGGTCAGCAGAGGGGGGATTTTCATATGAAGCAGGATATGGATCTGGAAAAATATGCCCAGCAGGTACGGCGAGGGAAGAACGCCGCGGCGCTGGAAAAGCTTGCATCCTCAGAAGAGGGTGTTAAGCTTGCCGCGCAGGTGGACGGCGAGCGTCTGACACAGGCAGCCCAACAGGGGGATATGCAGGCGCTGGCCAATATGCTGAAGGGTATTTTATCTACCCCGGAGGGCAAAAGCTTTGCCGCGCAGGTGGAAAAGGCGGTGCGGGATGGACAGTGATATAGGAGATAAAATAAGCGCTGTTCTCTCCGACCCGGAGCAGATGGGGAAGCTTGCGCAGATGGCCAAAAGCCTGATGGGGCAGACTGAAAGCAACCAGGCACAGGAGGCGGAAACCGTGCCCTTGCCCCAACAGGAGACGGGCGCGCTTGCTGCACTGGGGAGTGATGCAAAGCTTCTGGCCTCCCTGGGTAAGGCCTTTTCCGGCGGACAGGCGTCGAACAGCAAATCAACCGCGCTGCTGATGGCTATGCGGCCCTATATGCGCCCGGAAAAGCAGGAAAAGCTGGACAAAGCCATGAAAATTGCGCAGATGGTGCATATCGCCGGAGCGGTGATGCAGGAATACGGAGGTGGCCATGGCATATAGCGGCGCATGGCGGCCCGGAACGCCACCAACGGCGGAAAAAGTCTCAGAAAGCGAGCCGGAAACGCATTCAGCATCTCCATCAACGATGCGCCGGGGAGAGGGAGGTGACGCCATATCAAACGCGCTGGCGGGACTTTTCAAAAAAATAGAGACCATCGAAATGGAAACCGATGATCTCATTTTGGCGCTGATATTGTTATGTACCGGGAGAGTGGGGATAAGGACTTACTTATTATGCTGGGGGCCATGCTTTTGTCGTGAGACAGCGCCCCCGGTTTTATTTGTTTTTATGTGCTGGGATTTGTGAGATATTCCCATAACACTGCCGCATGGGTGGCGGCGGCCAGGGGTAGCAGGCTGCTGTCCGGGAGAAAATGGTCGTTGTGCAGCGGATACTTGCCGCCCACTCCGAAGTGATAGAAGCAGCCGGGGGTGTTTTCGATGAAATAGCCAAAATCCTCTGTTGTCAGGGTGGGATGAGAGAGAAGTGTTACCTGATCTTCTCCCAGCAGCGCCCGTGCCGTGCGCTCTGCCAGCAGGCTCATGCTGTCGTGATTCACAACACCGGGGTAGCTGTCCCTGATTTCGATGTCCGCCTGAACGCCATATTTTTCAGCTGCGTCCAGGGCGGCCTGGCGAACGGCAGACGTGGCTTTGAGACGTGATTCCGGCCCAAGGGTTCGTATAATGCCTCTGACGAGCGCGTGCTCGGCAATGATGTTATCTGCGTCTCCGCCCTGTAGGATGCCGACAGATATGACAGTAGGGCCGTTTTCCTCTGCCAGTGTCTTGCGCAGCGCCAGCAGAGCGCATACGGTGGATGCAGCGGCGGCTATGGCGTCCGCGCCTTTCTCAGGCTCCGCCCCGTGGGCGCTCCGGCCCAGGAAACGGATGGCGAAGGGATTGGAAGCGGCGTAAAACTTGCCGTAGCGAATCCCCACCGTTCCGGCAGGCAGGTCGGGGGAGACGTGGCAGCCAAAAACCGCGTCAACGTGAGGATTTTCCAGGCAGCCTGCCGCTATCATCCGCTCCGCTCCGCCGATGCCCTCCTCTGCAGGTTGGAAAAGTAACTTTACGCTGCCCGGTAGATTATCCCGGCATTGGGCGAGAAGCGCCGCCGCACCCAGGGAGGCGGTCATATGAAAATCGTGACCGCAGGCGTGCATACACCCCGGAACTACCGAAGCAAAGGGAGCGTCAGTCTGCTCCTGGATGGGCAGAGCGTCCATATCCGCGCGAAAGGCCGCTGTTCTTCCTGGCTCTCCGCCGGATAAAAGCCCGACCACGGCAGTGTCCAAAAGTCTTTCGTGGCTGATATTCAGCTTGGAAAGTGCAGTTTCTATGATATGGGCGGTGGCATATTCCTGGTTGCCAAGCTCCGGGCGGCGGTGGAAACAGCCCCGCAGCTCTGTCAGCCACGGGGCGAGCGATTCCGCCATGGAAATAAAATCAGGTCGTGTTGATTTCATGTCGTGATAGCGTCCTTTGTGTGTTTATAATGTCCTAAGCGCGGCTTCTAAAGCGGTTTTTTGGGTCGTGCCTGCGTCCTTTGCTTTGATGATTCGGGCGGGACACCCGGCGACCACCATGCCGTCCGGCACGTCCTCAATGACCACGGCCCCGGCGGCCACCACGGCGTTGGCCCCCACATGGACGCCCTCGATAATTACGGCGTTGGCCCCTACCAGCACGTTGTCCTCGATGATGACAGGGGTGGCGGAGGCAGGCTCTATGACCCCGGCCAGCACAGCTCCCGCTCCGATGTGACAGTTTTTCCCAACGGTGGCCCGTCCGCCCAGAATGGCTCCCATATCTATCATGGTTCCCTCGCCGACGACCGCGCCGATGTTTATCACCGCTCCCATCATGATTACGGCGTTGGGGCCGATGTCTACCTGCTCCCGGATGATGGCTCCCGGCTCGATGCGGGCGGGGATGTTCTTCATGTCCAGCAGGGGGATGGCGCTGTTGCGGCAGTCGTTTTCCACGACGATGTCAGCGATTTTGTCCTGATTTGCCTGTATAACCGGCCCCAGCTCCCGCCAGTCGCCGAACACGATTTTATCCCCTGTACCAAAAACATGGGCGCCGCCATAGTCGATGGGGGCGGTTTCCCTGATGTATAGCTTTACCGGCGTTCTTTTCTCCGCCTGGGCGATGTGCTGAATGATTTCCTGTGCGGTCATGCTTTACTCTCTCCTTATCCAGCGGCCACCAGGTCGGCCATGGTATACACCCCCGGCTCCTTCCCCTGGAGGAAGGCCGCCGCGGCCAACGCCCCGCGGGCGAACAGGGAGCGGTTTTCCGCCTCATGCTTCAGGGTGATGGTCTCGCTGCCGTCGGAAATAATGATTTCGTGGGTACCCACCTCGTTGCCGTAGCGCAGGGAGTGTATGCCGATTTCATTTTTGGCCCGCTTGCCGTTTTCGTGGCGGCCTATGACAAGCTCCGCCTCCGGCCTTGCCTGACGCAGGGAGGCGGCCAGCAGCAGCGCCGTGCCGCTGGGAACGTCCTGCTTCTGGTTGTGGTGCCGTTCGATGATCTCAATATCCGCTTCTGGGAACATGGCGGCGGCCTGCCGCGCAAGACTGGAAAGCACGGCCACGCCAATGGACATATTGGCGGCGAAAAACAGGGGTATCTGCTTTCCGGCGGCGTATATCAGGGCCTTTTCCTCCTCTGTCTGGCCGGTGGTGGCGATGACCAGCGGTATCTCCTGCCAGACGCACCAGGCTGTCAGCGCCGCCGTAGCGCTGTGGGAGGAGAAATCTATGACGCAGTCCGCCCCGTCCTGATAGGCCTCCAGGGAGGGGTATCGGCCATTAGTGGGAGAAACACCGGGGGCGATGCCGGCGGCCAGAGTGTGACCACTTTCGGGAGCCTGGATAAGATCGGTCAGAATAGTTCCCATGCGGCCTGTGCAGCCGTGGACGATGATATTCATAGCCGCGCCTCAGGCAATCAGGCCGTGGCCCCGCATCAGCTCCAGCATGGCGGCCTCATGGTCGCTCTCCATGGGAGTAAGGGGCAGACGGACGTAGTTTTCACAGAAGCCCATCGCGGCCATAGCCGCCTTCACGGGGATGGGGTTCACCTCGCAGAACAGGGCGTTTATCATAGGCAGAAGCTCACACTGGAGCCTGGCGCTGCCCGCCACGTCTCCGGCCCAGAAGCGGGTGCAGATCTCTACCGTCTGGGCGGGCATGATGTTCGAGAGAACGGAAATGATGCCAGAGCCGCCCATGGCCAGGATGGGAACGATCTGGTCGTCGTTGCCGGAATAGATGTCCAGCTTGTCGCCCACCAGAGAGGAGGTTTCCACAATCTTGGATATGTTGCTGCTGGCCTCCTTGATGGCTGCAATGTTGGGGTGATCGGCCAGCGCCGCATAGGTGGACGGCTCAATGTTCACGCCGGTGCGGGAGGGGACGTTATAAAGGATGAGGGGCTTGGTGGAGGCGTCCGCAATGGCGGTGAAGGAGGCGATAAGCCCCTTCTGCGTGGCCTTGTTATAGTAGGGCGTCACCACCAGCATGGCGTCCGCGCCCACACCGCAGGCAAAGCGAGTCAGCTCGATGGAGTAGGCGGTGTCGTTGGAGCCGGTTCCGGCGATAATGGGCACCCGCCCTGCGGCCCGCTCCACGGCGTATTGGATGGCGGCGCAATGCTCCTGGTGGTTCAGCGTGGCTCCCTCGCCGGTGGTTCCCACGATAACCAGCGCGTTGATGCCCTGCTCAATCTGCCAGTCAATCAAGCGGCCAAAAGCGGGAAAGTCGATGCCGCTTTCATTCAGCGGCGTAATAAGGGCAGTAGCCGCGCCCTTGAAAATGGGATTGTTCGTCATGATTATGCACTCTCCTGTTAATCATAATTGTATTTTCAAATAGCTAGATAAAATATATTATATATGCAGCACGATTTACCACACAAGACGATATAGTGCTGATTATATTGCAAATTTAAAGATCCTCGTCCGTAATCTCGCCCTTGGCGGCGATGTTAGTAAGGCCGGTGAGGTACAGGCTTCCCACCGTATCGCCCTGGGTCAGAACGTCTGCAAACAGGTCGCCTCCCGGCATAGAAACGCGGATGTTTTCGCCGCTGCACCGGCCCAAAAGGGTCAGCGCCGTGGCGACGGAGCCTGCACCGGTTCCACAGGCCAGGGTGAAATCCTCCACGCCCCGTTCAAAGGTTTTTGCCAATACATGATCAGGGGTGAGACACTCGTAAAAGCTTACGTTGGCTCCTTTGGGGAAATCTCTGTGCCAGCGTATTTTGCGTCCCAGCTCGCGCAAATCGTTCTCGTCGGCATCTTTTAGACCGGGAAAGCTGACGACAGCGTGGGGGAGACCGGGGGAACCCAACTCCATATAAGAGCAGGGATAGGCTTTGCCCTCGATTTCCACGGGGCAGTCAAGCCTGATGACCGTTGGGTCGTTTAATCGTATCTTATAGGTGCGGCGGTCTATACGCTGGCCTGTGACAAGGCCCGCCGTGGTCTTCACGGTCTGCCGCTCTCCGGCAAGGCCGGTTTCGCAGCCGTACCGGCAGATGCACCGTGCGCCGTTGCCGCACATCTCGCCCACGGTGCCGTCGGAGTTGAAAAACAGCATTTTAAAATCGCCGCCCTGTTCGGCAGCATCCACTACCATAAGCCCGTCCGCGCCGATGGAAAGCCGCCGATGGCAAAGCCTGCGGGCCAGCGCGGGAAGACATTCCACGGGAAGATGCTCCTCCATGTTGTTTAGGATAATGAAATCATTTCCCAGTCCGTTCATTTTCCAAAAGTGCATGGGACGCTGCCTTTCTGCGGGAATTTTTCCGCAAAGGCCGGGCGGCGCGGAGCGCACGCCCGGCCGTTTTTAATGAAGATCGGGGAAAATGCCTGGGTACTGCCTATCAGGCGGTCAGGTCATCCATGCTCAGCACGTCCCCGGTCAGGCACTTGCTGTAGATAGCGTTGGTGACGAAGGTGTAGTCATCCTGCTGATGGGCGCGGTTCACGATGGAGTTTGCAAAGACCGTGATGTCCATGCCTTCACGCTGGATGGTGAACGCTTCCACGAAGCCGTCCAGGGTCAGGCCCTCGTCGTTCAGACAGCAGCCGGCGATGAAGGAGTCCTCCTCGGCGGCCTGAATCAAGACCTCCGCGCCCTCCGGCAGGGTGGTGATGACGCCGCAGTTGTAGGTGTAGATGATGTAGTCCCCGTCAGCGGCCTGGCTTGCGGTGATAAGGCTGTCGCTGGGATAGGTGACAGTGTGCAGGGCCTCCATGCCCAGGGTGGTAAACTCCATGTCGGTCAGCAGGTTTTCGCTGATGTAGGACAGGGGAGAGGAACCCATGGCAATATACGGGGTGCCGCTGAGTACCGCCTCCGTGGCGGCCTCGCCGGTCTCGCCCTGGCCCAGGCTCACGGAGCCGATGATCACGTCAGCCTCCTCCGGGTCAGAGGTGATGGTGAAGCCAAGCTGCGTCTCGAAGGCGAACAGATCCTGGTTGGAGGTGCCGTTCTGATGTACGTTGCGATAATTAATGAAGCCGTAGCCCTCGCTGAACCACTGGGCGTAATAGCCCTCGGTGACGGTGTAGCCGGAGAAGTCGTCGTACCGTCCCGCCAGATACACGGTGGGCTGGCTGATGGCGTATGCGGTGGGAAGCTCGGTGACGCTGGTGCCTACCAGGGTGTAGCTGTCGCAGACGGATTCATAAGCCGCTTCGCTGATAAGGAAGTCGCCGGTGTAGTCGCCCTCGGTAATCATGCCCACGGTAACACCCTGGGACAGCAGGTCGTTCACAGCCCGGACGGTCTCTGTGCCGTTGTTGGAGAGAATGACCGCCGTACCCTGGCCGGAGAGCTGGCTTGCGCCGTCAAACTCTGTCAGCACATCGGACAGCGCCCCTTCAAAGGCACCCACCTCCGTGATGGCAATACAGTCGAAGCCCCGCATTTCCGGGAAGTTGGAAACGGATTCGGAATACAGATCCGGGAAGCCGGAGCTGGAGGCGTCCGCGCCCTCCCAAAGGACAGTGTTTGCGTAATTTCGCTTGGCCTGGTACATATCTACCACCAGAGATCCGGCCAGATAGGTGACGCCGTCAACGGTCACGTCCTCGGTGAGCTGGCGAACCTCCACGCCGTTGCGGGTCAGGAAGTCGGCCATTTCCCAGGCGTCGGCGGGATCCCGCTGGCTGTCCGCGTCCACGGGGATAACATAGTATTCGGGGAAGAAGTTGCCGGTCTCCTCATAGGCCACGCGCCAGGTGCCGGACTCCAGGGTCTCGTTGTCCATGCTGACATACCAAGACTCCATGTCCTCCGCGTGATCCTCGTTCTCAATGCCCCGGCGGAAGAACTCAAGCTGATTGAGATAGATGTCGTCCTTGTACTCCATCACATAGGCCAGCAGGCCGTACATACCGCACTCCAGCAGCCGGGTGCAGGCTTCGTTGCTGGTGGGGGTCTCAATGGTGTAGCCCAGGGAGCCGCAGTTGAGCATGGCGTAGCTGGGGCCATAGTTGGTGCAGAGGTCGTCCCAGGCCGACCAGCCCTCGCCCTCGGTGTAATCGTCCCGCAGGGGCGTGTAGTAGGACTGGAACTTCATGTCGTAGTCCTCCTGGGCGGACATGGTAGCCAGAGCCGCCGAGCCGAAGGCTTCCGCGCCCCGGAGGAAGTTGTCCACCAGCAGGTCATATTCCAGGTTCGGCTCATGGGGCGGGGTGCAGGGCTCCACCAGGAACTCATCCATGTAGCCGTGCAGCTCCGCAAATACAACGGGGTTCCAGGAGCTAACCACCTGGTAGAGATAATAGGTTTCCGCCTGGGTCTGGTTGGAGGCATCACGGTTCAGGTCAAAGCCGTTGGCGTTGCGGCGGGTGTTATACGTCCGGCCATCCGGGTTCTCGTTGGGAACGACGATCAGGATGATGTTGTCCAGAAGCTCTTCCACGTCGATGGTTAGATCGTCGCTGATGGTGTAATACTCGCTGGCGTCGGTGACGCCGTCGTTGTTGCCGTTTTCCTCGCTGCCGCTTATCTTGCGGGAGCCAAGGCCGGTGAAGCCCTCGATAGAGGCCACCTGCTCATCGAACAGGGAGGTGTCTACCTCTTCGCCGCTGACAAGGCCGGTCAGGGTGTTATAGGTGATGGTGTCCTCGGTGGCAAGCTCACGCAGCAGGTTTATCTGGGCGTCCACGCCGGGGTTTTCATCGGGGTGGACGTTGTTAATCAGGAAGGGAACCCGGTAGTCCTCGCCGTTCAGAAGGCCGTCGGATATGGCGTTCTGGAGGGATTCGGGGTCGGTCATGGCCAGCTCGTTCATCTCCTGGAACTGAGTGATAGAGTCCTCGCTGTCAGAGAGTGTCACATAGTAGAGGGGATAGCCGCCCTCGCTCTCGCCGTAGACGGTGATCTCAAAATAGCGTCCGTTCTCCTGGGCCAGGGCCTGAATCTCCAGCAGCTCGTCGATAATCTCAGCGTAGGTCAGGTAGCTCTCGTAGATGTTCACGGTGACGGTGGCCTCAGCCAGGGTCTCCTCTCCGTCGGAGACGGCAAGGGTGTAGTCCCCAATGAAGCACTCATAGACATTCCGGTTGGAAACGGAGCCGGTGATTTGCAGGGCGTTCTCCCCGTCCTCGTTGGAGACAAAGGGGTTTTCCGTGGTGAAGGTCAGCTCCACGGCGGCGATGCCACCCTCTACGGTGACGGTGGGTTCGGTGATGGAGAAGTAAGCCTCTCCGTCGGTGCCGTCCGTACCCCAGGTCGTCCAGTTCGCCAGCTCGTCGCCGGTGTAGTAATAGGGGTAAAGCTCCTCATCCTGGAAGCTTTCGTCTCTCGTCAGGCTCCAGGTCAGGCTCTCCGCCCATTCCTGTGTGTCTCCGTCGGCGGCGGAGGCCGGGATGGTCAGGGTGGCGGTGATGCTCTCGCCAGTCTCGGAAAGGGCGATGGTGTCCGCCGAAAGGGTCAAAGACGGCTCGCTCTCCCCAGAAGCGGAGGCGGGCATCACCAGGACGGACAGCAGCATTACGATGGTCAGCAGCGCAGCGGCCAGTCGTCTGGCGGTGTGGTGAGTTCGTGTCATGTGTTTTTTCCTCCTCGATTGGATTGATTCAGCTAAAAAA
>JAJBVW010000191.1 GCA_020866945.1 Oscillospiraceae bacterium | reverse complement strand
CCCCAAGCCCGACGCGCAGGAGCTTGAACGCCTGCGCCGCCTGCGGGAAAAGATAAAAAACAGCTGACACAGGAGGCCCCTTATGGACGGAAAACTGCTGGCCCTGGCGCGCCGGGAAAAAGAGAATATACGCCGCCAAAGCATCCAGGAGGATCGCCGCCGGCACCAGATCGCATATGCACGGGTGCCGGAGCTGCGCCGGCTGGACGACGCTATTGCCGGACTGATGGGCAGCGCCATCTCCGCCGCCCTGGGCGAGGGGACGGATTTGACCCAGGCCCGGCGGGAGAGCCTTGACCTCCAGGCCCGTCGGGCGGAGCTGCTGGTGGAAAACGGCTGGCCTATCGACTGGCTGGACGGGGCCTGGGCCTGCCCGAAATGCCGGGACACCGGCTATGTGCAGGGGCAGATGTGCTCCTGCCTGAACGAGCTGTATGAGCGGGAGCGGGCCAGGGATCTCTCCACCCTCCTGAAGCTCGGCAACGAGACCTTCGGCTCCTTTGACCTGAACTTCTATGACAGCGCGCCCGACCCCGACACGGGCATCTCTCCCCGGCAGCAGATGGAGACCGTGTTCGGCATCTGCTATGACTATGCCCTCCACTTCGGCGAAAAAAGCATGAACCTCCTGTTCCAGGGCGGCACGGGCCTCGGCAAGACCTTCCTCTCCGCCTGCATCGCGCGGGAGGTGTCCCAGCGGGGCTTTTCCGTGGTGTATGAGACGGCGGTGGCCGCCCTCGGCGCGTATGAGCGGGAGCGCTTTACCCGCGGCGAGGGGGAGGCGGAGGAGGCCTCCGCCCAGATACGCCGCATGACCGGCTGCGACCTGCTTATCCTGGACGATTTGGGCACGGAGCTTGTGACCGAGTTTTCCAAAAGCGCCTTGTATACCCTGATAAACGCCCGCCTCCTGGCCGGGAAAAAGACTGTCATCAGCACAAACCTGTCCCTCAACCAGATGGAGCGCCGCTATACACCCCAGATCGTCTCCCGCCTGGAGGGCGAATACCAGATTCTTCACTTCCTCGGCACGGACATCCGCCGGCTGAAAAAGGAGCGGGGCCTGGACTGACGCGCCGCCATAAGCCATAAACTACAGGAAGCTGCCCCAAAACGCTCGTTTTTGGGGCAGCTTCCTTATGTCAAGTTTTAGAGCATCAGCGCAATGTCCCGGCAGAGGGCGGCGACGTCCTGCGGGTCGGTGCTCCAGCTGGTGCAGAAGCGGACGCACTGGTGCGTGTCGTCTATGCGCTCGTATTGCTCGAAGATGTATTTTTCCGCGAGGCGCTGCGCCTGCCCGTCCTCCACGATGAGGAACAGCTGATTTGTGCAGCTTTCGATGTAGCAGGAAACGCCCTTTTGGGCGAAGGCGGATTTCAGCTCCATGGCGTACTCGTCGGCCTGACGGGTTATTTCAAAGTAAAGCCCGTCCCGGAACAGCGTGTAAAACTGCACGCCCAGAAGCCAGCCCTTCGCCAGCATGGCCCCGCCCTGCTTCATGTAGTGGCGAAAGCCCACGTTCAGGGCGGGATTCGTGATGACCAGGGCCTCCCCGAACATGGTGCCGCATTTGGTGCCGCCGATGGTGAATATATCCGCAAGCCGCGCGAGATCCGCCATGGTCACGTCGTTTTCCGCAGCCCCCAGACCGTAGCCCAGCCGCGCCCCGTCGATATAGAGATACAGGCCGTACTGCTTGCAGAGGGCGTGTATCGCCTCCAGCTCGGAGAGGGAATAGATGGTGCCGTACTCCGTCGGGAAGGCCAGAGACACAAGCTTCGGCTGGGCGATTTGATCCTGATGGGTGCTCGTGAGATAAAGCTCCATCTGCGCCGTGATGAAGGCCGGGTCAAGCTTTCCCTCCCGGCCCGGGCAGGTGACCATTTTTATCCCCGCGTGCTCCGGAGCGCCGCTCTCGTGGACGTTTATGTGGGCCGTGTCCGCGCATAAAACGGCCTGATAGGGCCGCAGGGCGGCGGAGAGGGCGAGGACGTTCACCTGCGTCCCGCCGGGGATGAAGTGGACGGCGGCCTGGGGACAGTCGAGGTATTTTCCAATCTCCTGTGCCGCCGCCCGGCACCACTCGTCCTCCCCGTACCCGGCGTAGGAGGTGGAATTGATTTCCGTGAGTGCCTGCAATATGCTGGGGTGACAGCCCTGGCTGTAGTCGTTATTGAAGCGTATCATGCCTTGGCCTTCGCGTCGCAGTAGATGCAGCGGTAAATCTTCTTCTCCCGGTCGGCCAGGCGGAAGATCTGGGGCAGCTCCTGCTCGGTGGTGGTGATGCAGCGGGGGTTTTTGCAGCGGACGATGTCCCGTATCTGCTCCGGCAGGGTGGGATGATATTTCCGCAGGCAGCGCTCGTTCTGGATGATGTCGATGGTGATGTCCGGGTCGATGTAGCCCAGCACGTTCAGGTCGAGGCCCAGCTCGCCGTCTATTTTGATGATGTCCTTTTTGCCCATCTGGTGGCTGACCACGTTTTTCATGAGCGCCACGGGGCAGTCCAGGCTTTCCAGCCCCAGGAAGCGGTATATCTCCATTCCCTGACCGGCCTTGATGTGGTCGATGACGATGCCGTTTTTGATTGCGTCTACGTTCATAGCGTCCCTGCCTCCTTCAGCAGCATGAGAATAAGGGCCATGCGGGCAAATTTGCCGTTCGCCACCTGCTTGAAATAGCAGGCGCGGGGGTCTGCGTCCACCGCGAGGGAGATCTCGTTCACCCTGGGCAGCGGGTGGAGGATAATCATGTCCTGCCGCGCGGAGGTCAGCCGCTCCGGGGTCAGGATGTAGCTGTCCTTTAAGCGCAGGTAGTCCTCCTCGTTGAAAAACCGCTCCCGCTGCACGCGGGTCATATACAGCGCGTCAAGCTCCGGCAGGGAGCCTTCCAGGTCGGTGGTCTGGACATAGGGGATGCCCTGGGCCTCTAAGATGTCCTTTTTTACATAGCTGGGGAGCTTCAGCTCCTCCGGGGAGATGAGGACGAACCGGGTGCCGGGGTAGCGGCTCATGGCCTCCAGGAGGGAGTGGACGGTGCGGCCAAATTTCAGGTCGCCGCATACGCCGATGGTCAGCCCGTCCAGATGGCCCTTCTCCCGCTGGATGGTCAGCAGGTCTGTCAGCGTCTGGGTGGGGTGGTTGTGGCCGCCGTCTCCCGCGTTTATCACCGGCACAGAGGCGTTCACACTCGCAACATAGGGCGCGCCCTCCTTGGGATGGCGCATGGCGATGATGTCGGCGTAGCAGCTCACGGTCTTGGCCGTGTCCGCGACGCTCTCGCCCTTGGCGGCGGAGCTGGAATTGCCGTCGGAGACGGACAGCACGTTCCCGCCCAGGTCGTACATGGCCGCCTCAAAGCTCAGTCTTGTCCGGGTGGACGGCTCAAAAAACAGCGTGGCGAGCTTCTTGCCGTGGCACACCTCCGCGTACTGCTTCGGGTGGTCGATGATGTCGCTGGCCGTGGCGTTCAGCGCGGCGATTTCCTCCACAGACAAATCCCCGATGCGGATAACACTTCTCATTGCTTCTTTGTCCCTCCTATCCAGCTCTCGTCGCTGGTGTTGTCCCGGAAGGCCAGCACCTGGGCCGCCTCCCGGTCTGTGATATAGCC